>JBBJME010000123.1:0-19936 GCA_037719765.1 Planctomycetaceae bacterium | reverse complement strand
CCCAGTGGGGGCGTTCAACCTGCTGAAAACGGCGGCGACGAACGTGCTGTTCCCAAGCCTTCTTTGTACTCGATCGCGTAAACTCAGTTTCTTCAAATCTTGGGACGAATTTCTCTGCGAAGTCTCCCTGACCGCGACGGTGGCCTCGGCGAAACATATAGAACACCGCCGGCAACAATGCACCTACGGAGAAGTCTTGCAGTGTGAACGCAAGTGCCTCCGCATAGTTGGTTGTCCAAATCTCGTTCACCATTGCTGGCGTTAGAATTTCGTTAAGTATCTCTTTTTCTAATTTCTCAGACATCTGAATTTACCCCGGCCATTTCAACGTCGATTTTGGTCGTTTCAAAAAACATCTGTTGTACGCCATCGTTCATGCGAACGCCCAACCGGAAAACGTCGCTCGGCTGGCTGGGGTTCCATGCGAATACTTCTCGCTCGTCTTCCTGCGCAAGTCGCTGTGTGAAGATCGAGAGGTTGGTGAAAATCTCATCGTTGGCGGCGTCCATGATTTGATATCCATCCGCCAATTCCAACAGCAATCCGAACAAGTCGCTGCTCAGACGCAACTCTTCGTGCCGATCTTCGTTGCGGTAGCTGTAACGCAGGATAACTCCATTCGCCAACCATTCGACGCCACCATTTTTACCCGATTCATCCAGCTCCAAATGAAAGCGATCCAACGGCTTCTCAACCCAAAATGTCGTTTCAACGGGTGTTCGTGGCATGACCTTCAACGGGACCACGCCTTTACGGCGCAGAACACGGTGAGGAAGCTGCTCAAGCCTCGAAATGCCGTAGCAAAGCCGCTTCGTAAGCTGATGCGTTTCATCAGCAGACAGAAGTGCTACCTCACGGAACTGGCGCAAACTTTCGCTTTGAAACAATGAAACGGGGTGAGGCTCTTTGGTAACCTGCCGCGCCTGTGATTCCAGCCATTCAAAGTAAGCTCGACGTCGCTTCGAGATCAACGACTTTTCCGTGGCGAATCGTGATGGGAAAAGTGGATCATCGACTTGATCGTGGCTTCGCAAGTAGCGATCAACCGATGGGTTGGAGCCATACGCTGGGTCGAGACGCTGAAGCTCAGTCAGCAATTCACCTTGCCGCATGGGCGAATCAGCCGCGAAGGCACGATCCCAGTAGTGCCGTGGTTCCAGATCAGGCTGCTCATGCAGATCATCGCAATAGTGGACTCCGAAGAAGATGTAACTGAGTGCTCCTCGCAACTCGCGAGTTGTGACGTGAACTTGCCCACGCTGATGAACGGCCTGCAACGCCTCGGCGAGTTGCTCGCGAATGTTTTTCGTAAGCTCCTGCCCGCCTTCTGAATTTCCAGTCAACGCTTGGACGGAATTCCACGCTGTGCAACGCGAAGCCGCCGAGCAAGTCCTACACGGTTTCCAAACTTCCTCGGCGCGGCTGCCGCCGAGCATTCGATCCAGTAACGTATTGAAGAACTCTGTTGATGGCCTCCACGCTTGCTTGGCTTTTTCGGTTTGGGGCAACTGGCGAGCGTCACCCACCAGCGACCGCTCGTTCAAATTCACCAAGCGAATATATTCCATCGGGTCGCTTGGCAATTCATCTCCGATCAGCGTCTCGATGATCCAATCAGTCAACGATGTTTCACCATGATTCCCTTCGTAGTCTTCCGCCCACTGCAGTAACCGCCCATCGTTGACCGCGACCAAATGAATGCGTGGCTTATCAGACTTTCCTTGTTGAAACGGCTCGAAAAGATCGTTGAGCAACTCATCGGCTGTTTTGCCTTTGAATGATGCGGCACCGTCGAGATTGATCTTCACGGACAGCCCAAACTTACTGCCGGTTGCGACTCGCTCCGACGAATTCTGTTTTCCCAACCCGAGTGCGATTGACAGATGCTGGAGAAACGCGGTCTTCCCGTCACCAGCATTGCCGCACAGTATGACCAACTGCACTTTGCGGCTCTTGATATCTTCGAGCAGGTTTGCTTCGAGCGTCGTTTCAACGTAAGTTTGGTGGGCGAACGCGGAGTCCAGTCCACGTGTCTCGATGCCACCACGCGGAGAACCGGGATACGTCGAGAGCAATTCCGCGAGCCAATCAACACGATTCGCCGTTCGCATCACGATATCCGAGTCATCGCTATCGCCGGACGAGTGTTTGTCGATGATGACAACTTGCGTTACCGTTTCGCCATCACTCAATGTCTTGTCTAAATCTGCATCGTTACGTGCTGGCTTGCGAACCGTTCCCGCAATCTTTTGCTTTATCCACTTGAGCGCCTGCATCGCGTTCGTGAAACGCTCTTCGATGTTGGATGTAGTTGCTTTGTCAAGAAACTCGGGAATCCACTGCCAAGCGGCACGGTCGATCTCGTTCCAATCCAATCCTTTCTCTCGCAGTTTTTCTCCACCGTACCAAAACGGTTGACGATCGAATACGACGTGATAAATGGTCGTCGCCAATGCGTATACATCGTGCGAACAGTGGGCTGGACTACCAATTGCATGTTGCTCAGGTGTATACAAAACGGTGCCGCCACTCCAACTGGCGTCGCCCTGCGGCAACAAGAGGTCGAAGTCCACGAGCGAGACATCTCCTGCGTGTTCGATAATGTTCTTGGGACTAACATCACCATGGACCAAACCAGCGCGATGCAAAGAACTCAAACCCTCACAACAGCTTGTAATCCAGCGACCGACGACCGAAACGGGAGATTCGCCGAGTTCCTCAGCGTAAAGTGTTGCGTATCCGATCCAATCATGAAGCGTCCGACCTTCCACCCATTGGAGCAGCGCGACGAAGCGATCGTCTTCCCACTCATTGGCGAGCTGAAAAACGGTCGCAAGATGCGGCTTGTCAGTATGCGTACAAGCCCGACGATAGGCGTTCAATGCGCGCTTGCCACTCTCTGCCTCAAACATGACCTTTCCAGCATAAATGCCAACATCTTGACCTTCATGAACTTCGACAACCTTGAAAGTCGAGCCGAAACTTCCTGAGCCGATCCGGCTGGCGATGCGAAATTGACGATTGTTGAACGCGACCAAGTCGCCTTCGCTCCAGTAGCGCGCCGCCATGGACACCGTTTGCGGTTTCGCTCCTGAAGCAGTTTGCGTATCTGAAGCGTCTAGCGATTGCGACAGTTCTGCGAGAGAACAACGCTTGGCGGGGTCTTCAACAATCCCAGCCTCTAGCTGAAGTAAAGTCTTTATCGCAACGTCTGAGTTCGAGTCTGTAAACAAAATGCTCAATGACTTGCACAGCGAATAAACATCGCTCCGCTGATCGGCACCTCCCAAGCCATGCGTGATCGCCTCGGGCGCAGCAAACGCAGCGTCGGAATCACTGAGTTTCGCGTTGGGTGACAATGTCATCGATCCCGAAATACGGGCCAAGTCGAAGTCGGTAAAGACTGGTTGGTTATTTGCTCCGACGAGCAACGACGAAGGTGAGATATGGCGATGAACGAACTGGACATCTCGCAATCCGGTAGCGTGCAACTCAGCCAACGCATCAACCGCGCGTTTAGCAAACTCCAAGCGAAATTCAATTTCCCATCGCTCGTCTCCGCTGCGATCCGCAATTGTCGGCGCGCACGGATCGACGATTGAAAAGTACATCAACTCGCCGGGATATTGCGGTACTTCCTGAAACGAATCCATTAGCCGTGGGACGAACGCCGACTTTTGCAGTTTCTGAAGTGTCTCTGCATGACGCCGAGCTATTTCTTCCGTTTTGGGATCGTCATCCGCCGACAAGTCATAAAGATGCAACACAATCTTGTCGCGAGTCCGAATGTGTTCACCACGATAAACCCGATGAAAACGATCTGAGCCACTTCCAACGCGTTCGAGATTCTTTGCTGTGGCGATACTTCTCACTTCACCTCGTAACACAACTTTGCTCAGTGGCTGAAGAACTTGACAAATCTTGTGACTCGTACTTTCATTAAGACTGTGAAGCAGGCCGAGTGCAAGTAGTTCTTTGGTTTCCTTGAGACCATAGAAAATCGAGCCGCTCACTTTCGGGCGATTTGATGCCCACGCGATACTGCCACGTGTGAGCAGGAACTTTCCAACAATAAACCCAACGTCGATACCCGCCTTGCTCAGTTTACTAGCGATTCTCTTGACTTTCATCGCCAGCTTGTTCGCTTCGTGGGTTACTTTGTCACGAATCTCTTTCACATACGCCGTGTCCCAATGTTTAACTTCAATGACATGCACGCCCGACGGGCCAATCACGATCAAGTCAACATCATCGGGAACAGCTTGTGTTGAAACCGAATGCGGGACATTCGAGAGGATGATCCACTGGCCGGGAACTTTTGCCAAATCAGCCTTCAGACGTTCAACTGCAATGCGTTCGCTTTCGTTCGCAAACTCGCCGCATGGAATATATTGGACAGTCAATTTCTACCTCAAATCACATGTTGCTGAGAGTTGGCATTTTTGGAAAGCTTTGGAATCTGTTCGGCTCACAATAGTGTAGCGTTTCCGGTTCCGTGTATCGAGCCAACGAGTGCTGTAAAAACAACGTATGAATTGGCATCTTCGGAGGTACGAGGGGAAGAACAGACGGGGAAAGGAAGGGGCCAAAGGGAACATCGTACTTATCATCTAAAGTCGAATGTTCCATCTTGTACCTTTCATTTTGTTCCTTCGGAGGTCACGAAATACAAAGGCTTTGGAATCGATCTTGAAAAAGCGTCCGGTCAGCAACACCACGCTTTGCCAATCCCTGCCATGAATATTGTGGATACGCATGGCAAAATCGTGTTCGCGCACAGCAATCCCGACTACCGACAGCGGCTGGATACCAAGTCCATTATCGCAGAGCTGCAGAAACTGAAGTAGCCCGGCCAGCATGTTCCCGGGATCCATACAGCGTCACCAGTCTGTGCAGGGCTGATGACTACGGTTGGGCGGGTAGTTCGTCACGATCTCACAGCAGCAGCGGATACGCCAGTGGCAATTATCGTCCGACGCAATCGTCAGCGTACGGGAATTCGGGCTGCTCGAATTCCATGAACTCGAATCGCAGCCCATACCACGACAACGATTGCAATCGCAGCACGCACTACAGCGTCGGAGCCGGCTACGGCAGTCTCAAGGCTTTCACAATTTCGATCATCCATGACGGATGATCGGCTTTGAGTGAAGACCTGCCATCTGTAAATTGGTGTTTTGCCGCCAGGCTCAGTCGAATTCGCGGATTCCAATGAACAGTCGGTCGGTTGCCCATTTCTGGAACCACTCGGAAATCCGACCAGTCCAGTCCTGTTCATCAGCCAGCGAATCGGACTCCAGAGATATCTCAGCGACGCGAGCGATCGCTTCGCCAAGGCAGACATCCGCCATCAGATGTTCCAGCAACTCATATTCCTGCGGCTCGACTTCAATTGTTCGAACGACGTAGTTGAGTCGCGTAATCACGAGGTATGTCGGCTTCTTCTGAGGCAATGTGTCGTTCGAGGCCGTTCCTTTGCGGACAGCGATCGCATAGTTGTGTGCCTGGGTATTCAATTTGAGCAGACGAACGCACGGACTCGGGATCAGCTTTAGATCCGATATGCGTTCCGGTGGAATCGACGAGATGTCGTCAGCACTCAGAGTCTGCCGGTCTTCAATTCCGGGGCCGCTGAAAACCTCGCTGTAAGTTCGCTCCAGCAGAGCGAGATCCGTCATCAGATCGAGCCAGTACTCATCCGGACAGGACTCCTCAGACGAATCGGCAGCGGATTCTTCGTCACTGGCTGACGCCTGATTGTCTCGCAGAAATGCAGGAAAATGCTGACCCAAATCGGCGAGTGTGTAACTTTGCGACGGGTAGCACTGAAGATAGTCAAACGCAAAGGCGTTGAAAGTCTCTTCGCCCAGCAGCGACACCAGTGCCGGATATTCGTCTCTCATACATTCCAGTAAGCGAGCGTAGTAGGCGTTGGCATAGACGTCCATGCGCTGCTGACTGGTGAGTTGCTTCGAGGGCAGGATCATGTCGTCGATGGCGATGACTTCAGAAACGAAATTGCCTCCTGGGGCGAGTGCAGTCGCGGCCGACTTTGCTCCGACGTGGATGCCATCAGGATGCACAATTACGGCCTGCATCCATTGCTGAATATTCGACAGGGATCGAACCGCCCCGCCAGGAATCGGGCCGACTGATTCAGTACGAAGCACCGGTGGTGCGTGCAAATCAGAAGATTCCATTATTCCACCTCGGCCGTGGCATACAACGATGGCTGCGGGATACCGACCATGTGATTTGGTGATCGATTCGCGGTACGGCTGCGACGTGAAAATCGTTCCGAAGCCCAGTCTTCGTTGCCGCTTCGCGGATGTGATTGAGCGGCGTCCAGATAGTCTTTCGCCTTCAGCACTTCCGCATGCACAACATCGAATTCCGGAATACTGGCATCCCATTCCAGCAGCGTGGATGCACGCACACCCCGTTCAAAGGCGTAGCGGAAGAGCTCCCAGACAGGATCCACGACATGGCCATCGTGAGTATCAATACAATGCGTTCCCAGATCCGTGTGACCCGCAAGATGAAACTGCACGACTCGATCCACCGGGATGGAATCCAGATATTTTCGGGGATCAAAGTCATGATTGACGCTGGACACGTACACATTGTTCACGTCCAGAAGCAGGTGGCAGCCGGTTTCCTCAGTCAGGTATCTGATGAATTCCCATTCATTCATCGTCGAGTCGCGAAAGGTCACATAGGTGCTGGGGTTTTCGAGTACCAGCGGACGCTCCAGAATGTCCTGAACAATTCGCACTCGTTCAGCAATGTGCGACAGAGATTCTGCGTTGTACGGAACAGGCAGCAGGTCGTGGGTATTCCGACTGGCCACTCCAGTCCAGCACACGTGATCCGAAACCCAGCGGGCCTTTGTTTCGACTGCCAGTCTTTTCAGTTTTTGCAGGTAGTCAAGATTCAGCGGGTCGCTGCTGCCAATTGACATTGAAACGCCGTGCATCACGATGGGATAACGTTCTGCTATTTGATCAAGGATGTATCGCGGCCGACCTCCGCAATCCATGAAGTTTTCCGAGATAATCTCGAACCAGTCAACGGCTGGCCAGTGACTCAGAATATGAGCAAAGTGAACCGTCCTCAGTCCGACGCCAAGTCCCAGGCATTCTGTAGACAGGAGCGGCATAGCTCCTGGCTCTGTAGAAACATCTTCTCGCTTAGAGCGTATCATGTGTCCAGGACCTTCGGTAATTCAGCATTGTTCGAATGTGAAACCAGCCAGCCGTGCAAAAGCACAACTGGCTGGCGATCTTCATCACAGGAGGAGTCACTGCTGACATCTCGGTGCAATGGCGGGGCGTCCTTCAGATACTCAAGATTACTTGGGAGCTGGCCCAACCTTTTTGTCAGCAGCCTTCATCAGATGCTCAAACTGTTTACGAGCAAGCTTCCATGTGTCAGCCTTCAACGGCACGCCACACTCGCCTTTGCCCTTGCAGGTGTTCTGCCCAGGGTATCCGCCACAACCACCGTTGCCCTTGCACTCATTTACGCCAGCACATTCGTGCTTGGCAACCTCAGCACAAGAACTCTGACCGGCACAGTCATGCTTCCCTTTGCCTTCACCCTTGCACGTATTCAACCCCTTGCAGGTATTCGGGGAGGCGATCAGCAAAGCCGGATCAACACCCAAATCCGGCTTTTCATCCTCCTTCTGCTGAGCTGAAGCGACACGGCTGCCCGCCACCAGACCGCCGGCTGCAACAAGTGCCAGGCGGCTGAAATTTCGGCGTCCAAAATTTGTTTCACTCATCGTACAGACCTCCAGAAAATAAAATACTGAAATTCCACAAACGTGATGGACGGCATTCGTTGTATGCCGCCGCCCCACAGCGACGCTTCTTGCAGAACGAGTTTCTAATCTGGACGGGCCGGATGCTGTTTCGCAAGTCTCCCGCTCGCCCTTGACAACCAATCGCAACAAGAAATGCCCGTGCAGTCTGACCCAATGATAACAGTGCGTCTGTGAGCCACATCACAGACGCCAAAAAAAAATCGATAATCCGGTAAATCAATTGTTTCACCCACCAGACTCAGCGGTGTGTCATTTCCGCATCATCGTGGGTGACTCCGGTGCAGTACGCTGTGCGAGCGTGGCGACAGCAGCATCAGGAAGTGTTTCCGCCGTAGTCACATCCGCCGAGTAAAGCTCAGGTGGACTTCAGTTTCGCCGCCGTCTGGCTGAAAGGCGAGTTCACGAAGCTGGCGTTGTCGTCCTGTGTCATGTTCTGACCCACGAACTCCTGCCGCTGCCACGAAAGGTAGTACAACCATTCTCTAACAAACGAAAAGCCGTTGCGGTTCCAACTACATCGCGTTTTGAGGCGGTTCGCCAAGAGCGCGGATGAGTTCGAGTTGGGCCTGGTTGAAGTCGATGACGGCCGCCAGATACAGGCTCCTTGCAGCAGCGAGACCCGCGATAGCCTGTTGAGCTTCGATGGGGCGAATGACCCCGTCGCGGATGCCCTTCAGGTTCAGCGGAAGTGCGTCGGCAGTCACGGCGACTTGCTGCTCGGCGAATTCCATCTGCTCTTTGCGGTATCGGGCGGGAATATGCCTGCGTCACTTCGGCGATAATCTGGTCTCGTATCCATTCAAATTGCAGGTGCGCTGTCGGTGCTGGCTGGCCTTCTCGTGTTGAATGGCTCGATTGCCAAGTCCGGCGTTCTGGACCTGCCAGATCGCGAGCGCGTCGAAGTCGCCGCGAACGCCGAAGTTCTGTAGATCGCTGTTGCTACCGCCGCCAAATCCTCCGCCAGCGTATCCAAGATGCAGATGAGGCAACCACGGTCGCCACTGCTCCTGTTCGATTCGTGTCATCGTTTCGGCAACGCGGGCACTGTGTTGGGCCAGTTCCGGGCGACGGGTCAAGCCTTGAGCCACCAGCGATTCGATGGGAGTGTCAATGGCGACCAATTCAATGGGCAGCGGCTGCGGATCGACGGGAATAAGTTGTGTCGACTGGTCCAAACGAAGCAGCCGGACCAGTTCGGCTGAATTGACGGCAACACGTTCCTGAGCGCCAGCAAGCTGATGCCGGCGCTGCTGCAACTCCGCTCGCGCCCGTTGCGTGTCGGCGGCAAGTCCTTTACCGGCTTCCTCGAACTGCTTCGTGAGTTCGACGAGTTCTTCGGCGTTGCGAATCGCTTCTTCTGCGATGTCGATCTGAAGTTGTGCGCGAACGAGTTCCTGATAGGCGAGTCCCACCTGCAGAACGTTATCGTTTTCGGCGACTCGACGAGCGTGTTGGGAGGCAGCGACATTCTGTCGGGCTGCGAGTGGTTCAAAATAGACGTCGGCGGTCGACAGATCGACAAACAACCGAGCCGGTCCCGAAGCACCACCAGTCAAAGGTGAACCTCCGACGCCTGCACCGCCACCGAAGTACAGCGATTGTCGACTAACGTCGATAACGTTGCCGCTGGTGTCCTGAATCGGGCCATCATGGCGATTGTATCCGACTCCGAGATTGAGATTCGGCACCCACATCACCTCGGCCTGCTCCAGCCGGGCACAGGCTTCGCGGATGCGTTCCGTCGCCAAAGCGATCTGCAAGTGATTCGCTCCGGCCAATCGCATGGCTGTCATCAGATCGATTGGGTATTCAGACCCGGACTCGGAAAGTCCGCTTTCGATGAACTCGAACGGTTCGGTCACGACGGTCTCGGAAAGCGTGACTTCTGGAGCGGTTATGACGGGACTCGGCGGATCGTTCGTAGTCAGTTCTTCCGGTTGTCCCGATTCTTCCGATTGGGCCTGATTGAAGGCCACCATTTGCACTTTGGTTTTCCCACGGACGGCGTCCGTCGGTGCGTCATCAGTGGATCGACCTGATCCTGTCATCGGCCTCATGACCAGGTTCGATTTAGCATCGGAAGCGGACTGAGACAGCCGTGCAGCACCGCCCGTTTGGCAGCCCGTCGCAGCAAGTGATGCGGCGATTCCCATTGCAATCAGCACCGTTACGATGGCGGGTGAGCGACGTTTGCCGTCCCGTTTCCGGTCAATATCGTGTCGAGTCATGCCTTGCATCCCTGCGTGGTACTACGAATCCGATCGCCTTCCGCGTTGGCGGTCAAAACTGGGCCAATCCAAGAGTTTAATGGTAACCGTTACTATTCCTTCGGCTGGAATATTGGGACAAATCCATAATTTGAAAAAAATGAAATTTGTAATAAAGCGGACCACCCTCGACATCTACAAAGTATGCACGGCCAGTTTTCCTGACCGTCACAATCGGACTGAAAGCAGCCTTTGGGCGTCGGGAATCTATTGCCGGAAGCCACTAGTTGACTCAACCAGACCGTCAAAAAGCTGAGCGATTCGTCGCGCATCTTGAACCGCTCCAGCATCAGTTGACGGTTTACTGCTCGCGTGCGCTGAACCGGTCGGATGAGACGGTCGACGTTTTGCAGTCGGCCATCGCCAATGCATTTCGCGACTTCGACAAGTACTCCGAGGGGACCAACTTTCGAGCCTGGATGTTTCGCTACGTCACGCTGGAAACACTGAACCGCAATCGAGCGGTGAGTCGTTTGCCAGGCCGACTTGATGAGCAACACCTGTCTCAAGCGGACACCTTGGATATCGAGTCGTTTCGCATGGAGACGCTGCTGGATGATCCCGAAGCCGTATTGGATCATTGCGACACGGTTGTCGCTCAAAGCGTCGGCGAGTTGACCGAGCAGGAACGAAAGATTTTGTTGCTCCGAGCGGTCGGAGATTTCAAGTATCGAGAGATCGCAGAGATTATGGACATTCCAATGGGCACAGTCATGGGATTGTTGTCGCGGGCGAGAACACAGCTTCGCACCAAGCTGCTCGATTATGCTCGCCAGCACGGTTTACTCTCAAAAGGCGACAGCGCATGAACTGCCAGGAAGCACGGCGACACTGGGATTTGTACTACGACTCGGAAGGGGACGCGGAACTGCACTTCCAGTTGAATGAGCACCTCGCGAGTTGCGCCGGGTGCGCTGAGTGGTTTGACAAGCAGAGTCGGTTGGAATCTCTGATCGAGCAACGTCTCGGCAGTGAATCTGCGTGTGAACCGTCTGCACAGGTGGACTGGTCCAGCGTGTTGGCCGGTGCGGGCGTTACGCCGAACACAAAGTCGCGGTCATGGATGTTCTTCGGTTCCATCATCCTTGCGCTGGCCGCAAGTCTGCTGGTCCTTGTCGGTCTTTACGGCCTTCCCGTTGGAAGTGACGCCTCGCCGAGTCTGTCACACTTGTCCGCTGAGGTTCACCAGCACGTTGCCACCGGCAGTCTGCGTCCTGAGTTTGAGAGTGACTCGGACATTGAGGTCGACAAGTATCTGCTGGGCAAAGTTTCGTTTCCGGTTCGCTGTCCACCTCGGAAAGACTCGGGCTTTGCAGTGAGCGGAGCTGGCTTGTGTGAATTCTCCGATCAGCCAGCCGCGTATGTGGTCGGAACAGTCGATCGGCGCCCTGTGTCAATCTTCGTACTGCCAAAAGCGAGTCTGGACGTTTTTCCACGGCAGCGTGCCGAACTTCGTCGCGACGCACTGGCAGCATGTCGCGAGGGCAGCACTCAGATGGTGTTTTCCATCGTCGACAGAAACATCGTTTTAGTCGCGGGCGACGTCGAACGTGCGAAGCTCACACGCGTGTTGAAATCCTACGGTACCTACCCACACGCTCTGTAAATAGACAAGCGAGACAAGCGAGACAAGAAGACTCATGCCGAATAACGACGATCAGGCCCCCGACAAAGATGCAGCAAGCCATGAGTCGGCCGTTGCGACAGCAGATGACCATGTCACGCCAATCGACATCACGCCGATCGAAAGCGCGGAAGACCTCATCCCGGATAACAAGCAGGCGTCGTGGCTGGTTCGTATCTCCATCAAGAACCCGTTTCTGGTGATTGTCCTGTGCCTGCTGATTTGCGTGCTTGGCTATGTGACCATTGGAAAAATTCCGGTTGATATTCTGCCGTCGTTCAAGACGCCAGCGGTGCAGGTCTTGACGCTCTATCCCGGTATGCCCACGGAGATCATGGAGCGAGACATTACCAGCCGCCTTGAACGCTGGACCGGCCAGTCGGAAGGAATCGAACGGCAGGAATCGCGGAGCATGATGGGTGTCTCGATTGTGAAAGATTTCTTTCGTGACGACATTGATCCCAACACCGCGTTTTCACAGGTGACCAGCTATGCGATGAGCGACATGTATTACCTGCCGCCCGGTACCGTGCCGCCGATGGTGATGTTGTTTGATCCAAGTGCTCCGTTGCCTACGGCGCTGCTGGCTGCGTCCAGCGAGGTGCTCGATGAAAAAGAGAGCTATGATCTTGCATATTTCAACGTTCGTAACATGCTTTCCGGTTCGCCGGGCGTGATTGCCCCGGCGGTGTTTGGAGGGAAACTGCGTCGGATCTATATCTATCTTGATCCGAAGAAGCTCGAATCCTACGGCCTGTCGCTGATGGACGTGCAGCAGGCGATCAAGAAAAACAACCTGATGATTCCCACCGGCACCGCCAAAATTGGCGAGATCGATTACATGGTCGACATGGAGAACATGATCGAAAGCGTACCCGAGTTTGACGACATCGTGGTGAAGGTCATTGATGGGCGTCCGATCTATGTGCGCGACGTGGGGCATGTGGAAGACTCGTCGGCAATTCAGACGAATATTGTTCGCATTAGTCGTTCTCCCGGTTGGAAGAGTCAACGTCAGGTCTATGTGCCGATTTTTCGGCGCCCCGGTGCCAACACGATTGATGTCGTCGATGGTGTGCGCGAGCGGATTCCAGAGTTTCTCAGCCGACTGCCGCCGAAGGAAGGATACACCGATCCTGATACGGGTGAGCCTGCATCGGGATTGAATCTGGACGTCGTGGCTGACCAGTCGGTATTCGTCCGCAAAGCCATCAGCAACCTGACCAAGGAAGGTATCCTCGGTGCCGTACTGGCATCGTTGATGGTCTTGTTGTTCATCGGCAGCTTCCGATCGACACTCATCATTGCGCTGGCGATTCCGCTGTCAACGCTGGTTGCGATCATCGGACTGTACTTCACCGGCAATACGCTCAATGCCATGACACTTGGTGGCCTGGCGCTGGTGATGGGACGGCTCGTCGACGATCCGCTGATTGATATTGAAAACACGTTCCGCCACCTCGACATGGGCAAGTCGCCTGTCCGGGCAGCACTGGATAGTGCGACCGAGATTGCGATGCCAGTGCTGGTAGCCACGATCACGACGTGTGTTGTGTTCTTTCCCGTCGTGTTCCTGTTCGGCATCGGAAAGTTTCTGTTCACGCCGATGGCCGTCAGTGTGACCATCGCCATGTTCGCGTCGTATTTCCTGTCGCGGACATTATCGCCAGCCTTCTGTGCGTACTTTCTGAAGGCACACAATCCGGCCGAAAAGAAATTCTTCCTGTTCGCTTTGACCGACTCCGCTTACGAAGCCGTACGAGAAATGTACGTCGGATTACTTCGCGTGGCGATGCGACTGCGCTGGTTGACAGTCGCGGCGGCTCTCATTCTGGTCGTCGCGTCACTGCCGCTGTATTCACTGATCGGCAAGGAACTGTTCCCGGCTACGGATGCGGCACAAATCCTGATCAACGTTCGCGCTCCGTCGGGAACGCGTATCGAATTGACCGAAGACGTCACGCAGAAAATCGAGCAGGAGATCTTTGCGACGATTCCCGCCGAAGATCGCAGAATGATCGTGACGGACATCGGCGTGCTCTACGACTGGCCTGCCGGCTACACGCCCAACGCCGGCCCGATGGATGCGACAATGTTGTGCCAGTTGACCGAAGCCGACCAGCGGCATGTGACCACACAGGAATATGCAGTCCGATTGCGAAAGCGGCTCAACGAAAAGTTTCCTGGCATCTCGTTCGCGTTCAATACGGGTGGCATGGTACAGGCGGCGTTGAATTTTGGCTTGCCGTCGCCAATCGACATCCAAATCGCCGGACGCAACATGGAGGAGCAAACCCATATCGCCGCTGATCTGCGTGATCTGATTGTCGAGAAAGTTCCGGGAGCAGTGGATGTGCGAGTCCAACAGCCGATTGACTATCCCACACTGAAGATCGACCCGGACAGAACGAAAATGGCGATGTCGGGCATCACGCAGGAAGATGCGACGAAGAACTTGATGAGCATGCTCAACAGTTCCACGTCGTTTGACCCGTCGTTCTGGCTCGATCACAAATCAGGCAATCACTACTTCGTCGGCGTGACCTACGAAGAAGACGACATCGGCTCGCTCGAATCGTTGCGTACGGTGCCGATTACCGGTGAAAAGTCGACTCATCCGATTCAGCTCCAGAATCTGGTCGGAGAATTCACCGTTGAAGAGTCGGCGGTGGAGGTCAGTCACCTGGCACTTGGCCGAGTCGTCGACGTCTACGCAAATGTCGAAGGGCGGGATATCGGGTCGGTGTCCGACGACATTGAACGCGTGCTGGACGAGTGGGCGATTCGGAATCAACCGAGGCTGGGTTCGACAATCACCAACGTCTCCGGGTTCCGCGTGATCCAGCCGAAAAAGACAAAGGGATGACCGGCTATGCCATCACGATGCGCGCGAGGTCGGCATTATGAACGAATCGTTCAGCAGCCTCGGCTACGGCATGATTCTGGCCGTGACGCTGATTTACCTGATCATGGTCGCACAGTTTCGGTCGTTCCTCGACCCCTTCATCATCATGTTTGCTGTGCCACTTGGCGTGATCGGGGTGGTGGGGATCCTCTGGTTAACCAACACAACCTTCAATATTCAGTCACTGATGGGCGGTGTGTTCATGATTGGAATTGCGGTCACGAATTCGATCCTGCTGATCGAATTTGCGAACCGGTTGCGGGAAGAAGGGCGAACACCTGTGGAAGCCGCGATCGAAGCGGGCTCCGTTCGGCTGCGTCCCATCATGATGACCGCATTGGCGATGGTCTTCGGCCTGATCCCGCTGGCATTGCACGAAGGCGATCCCACCATGCCGCTGGCCCGCGCCGTGATTGGCGGCCTGACTGCCTCGACGCTGTTGACCATTTTTGTCGTACCCTGCCTGTATGTCATGTTCAAAGGGACAACAAACACCAGCAGACAGCAAACCTAGAGCGATGTCACCCATTGCATTTCGTCGTCCTCTTTTGAGGTCTCGCTCTTTCATCATCTACAACATCCGATATCCGGAAGCTCAATATGAACATTCAAACTCAATTGCTTTCTCTGACGGTACTGCTTTCGAGTGGCGGCTCTTTCGCAAACGCACAGCCCCCGACAATCTCCGCTCCCGCTCAGGTCGAACCTTATGAACGAGCGGAACTTTTCGCGAAGGCATCCGGTTTCGTGGCCACTGTTCATGTTGATATCGGCGATATGGTGCAGAAGGGGCAGTTGCTGGCGGAACTTTCCATCCCGGAAATGGAACAGGAGCAACTCAAAATGCAGGCATTGCTGGAACAGGCTGATGCGGCGATCCAACAGGCGGAAGCTCGCGTCGCATCATCCAAAGCCAAAGTGGTTTCAGCCAGGTCAAACGTCGCCGAATCGCAATCACAGGTTGCTGCCGCCCGAGCACAACTTGAGAAACACAAAGCCGATATCGCCTTTGCCGAAAGCGAATTGACTCGCATTACGACGCTGGTCAATTCGCGAGCGGTCAATGCGGCGATGCAGGACGAGAAGCAGCAACAATTCCGATCTGCCAAAGCCGCCCTGTCCGGTGCAGAAGCCGAAGTGCAATCCGCTCAATCTCATACTCAGGCGGTCGAAGCCGGGGTTATGGTTGCTGAGGCGGATCAGAAGCAGGCCGAAGCCGATCTTGTTTACGCCCAATCACAACGGAAAGTCGCTGAGGCATTGCTGGCCCATACTGTCGCGCTGATGAGCTACGCCAAGATCCACGCACCCTTCGCAGGCAGAATCTCGCATCGAGGAGTCGACACGGGCGACTTCGTCATCTCGGCCGCCTCTTCGCGGGAAACGGGGAAATCACTCTTCACGCTCAACCGCATCGATCACTTTCGGATCGTGTTCGACGTGCCGGAATCAACAGCAACCTACGTGGCCATTGGGCAGACCGTGGAGTTGAAAGTCGATTCCGTCAAGGACACCACTTTTATCGGCGAGATCAAACGCACCACTGGCGAACTCGACACACGCACCCGAACACTGCGAGTCGAAGCTGAAGTCAGGGACACCATAGCCCAACTCCGCCCCGGCATGTACGGAACGGTTACCGTCAAGTTGCCCGGTGAAAACGCCGCCGCGCACTGAGGACGAGTGCGGAACTCAAGACAGGCATATTCACAGGCTGCGAAACCGTTTCAGTATCAGTCGACCCTTTGCCTGCAGTCGTATCGCGGAGACTGACCGAATCTCGGCGTCGATCAAAGTGGCGTCGATCCATCTCATGCCGATGCGCGATTTGCCTTTGAGCCGTTCAATGAGATCGCGGCTGATCGCCTCTTTCAGCTTGCGGACGCCGTATTCGCTGGTCACGAAACGAACGGACACTTCCAGCCAGATGTCGGTCAGCCGGTAGTAGACTTCTGGTTCCAGGTTGGCCACTTCGACTGGATCTATTTTCCAGCATCGAGTCGATCTCGTTTCAAGAATATCTCCGCGTGCCTGGGCGGGACGGAGCTTTCGCTTGCGGGTAATATCAACAGCGGAATCTCCACCGTCGATTCGCCTGGAGCCATGCATTGCTTTTCGTTGCAAGCTTGGGTTGCAACGTTGAACGTCAGCACCAACGAACCTATTTCCGCGTCGTCAGGCAGTTTCAAGTCCGCAAAGAAGGTAACCAGGTCCTGATAGGTCTGTAGCTCTTGACCGATCGCTTTGTCCAGCTTCGTTATTCCGCTCGGAGGCACCATTTTCTCAACGACCGGTACGTTTGACTTCGCAAAGGTGATGGTGGTTGGCTTTACAAACGCGATGCCTTCATTGGTGCCGTAAAGGTGAAACCCTTTCTTGATGTTCAATTGAACCGCCAGTTGAAATGATTCACCGGGCTTCAATTTGACCTTAGATACATAGGCTTCGCCTTCGACCGCAGTTGCCTCGAAAGTAGCGTCCGCATCACTGCTACTGACTGATGAAGCGGTGTCCGCTTTGTCCAGAGCCGTCGCCGCTGCAATCAACAAGTGATCCGCTTGACCAGCCGATTGCCACATGTATCCAGACAATCCTTCCAGCGTTTGCCTGGCTGCGTCTACGTATTTGTCATCGTCGGTCAGATCGCCCAAGTCGAATAGGACCTGTGCCATCGCGCCGTTGCCGGATGGCAAATTCCCTCCTCCGCCAAGATTTTTTGAGCGAATAACGAACTCAGCACGCTCGCCCGATTGAGGCTCCGCCGTGAAATAGAAGCCGCCATTTTGTTCATCAGCGAAATCACGCATGACGGTATCGGCCATTCCTTGAGCTGCGGTAAGATACTTTTCATCGTCGGTGGCTCGATAAAGCTCCAGCAAACCAGCCGAGACGAATGCATAGTCGTCCAAGTAGCCGTTGATTTTTGCCGTCTTGCTGCGATAGGTTCGCTGCAGCCTTCCATCGTTCATCATCTTATCGAGGATAAAGTCGGCGGCGCGTTTTGCGGTTTCGATATACTTCGGCTCGTCGAGCTGGTGGCCTGCGTACGCGAGTCCTTCAATCATGAGTCCGTTCCAGGCCGCGATCACTTTATCGTCCAAGTGCGGGTACTCGCGTTTCTGGCGAACAGTCAACAGTTTGGCTCGCATTGCTGACAGTTGTTTGTCGAGATCGCGTGAATCCATCGAGTTTTTCTCGGCAAACGTCTCGATGGTTGTCTCAAGATGCAGAACATTATTCTTTGAAGCATGGCCGGTTGCTTCCTCCTTGATGTTGCCACCTGGACTGGCACCGTAGACACTCGCGAAGAGTTTGCCATCTTCGTCGCCAAGCACACTGATGATCTCGTCAAACGTCCAGACGTAGAACTTCCCCTCCTCAGCATCGCTCTCCGAATCGACGGCGGAGTAGAAGCCCCCTTCGGGCGAATTCATCTCGCGGACAAGCCAATCATAGATTCCCGCAACAGTTTCGCGATGGCGTTCATTCTTTGTCAGCAAGTAGCCGTCGGTGTATGACCGCATGAGTTGGCCATTATCGTACAACATCTTCTCAAAGTGCGGCAGCAGCCACCGCCCGTCGGTTGAATACCGATGAAATCCGCCACCGAGTTGATCGTAAACACCGCCGCGTCCCATCTCGCTGAGCGTTGTTTCGATCGCATCGAGAACTCGTGGATTCTTATCACGACGATACTGGTCAATCAGTAATGCCAAATTCGCATGTGGCGGAAACTTGGGTGCGTCTTCGAAGCCTCCGTGTTCGGGATCGAATCGCTGTAGCGATGTTTCGACCGTTTGAGTGATTAGCTCTGTCGATATTGGTTTGCTTGGTACGTTTCCCGCACCGATCTTTTCGATCGCGGAGGTGAACTGCTCCGCCTGTTTGACAGCGTCATCGTGCCGATTGTCCCACACGTCGGAAAGTTGCAGCAATATCTGCTTGAACTGCTCACGCGGGAAATACGTGCCCGCCATCCACGGTTTACCCTCCGGTGTCAACCAAACCGAGTTAGGCCATCCTCCGCGACCAGTGACCAACTGCGTCGCCATCATGTACTGTTGGTCGACTTCTGGTCGTTCCTCGCGATCGACTTTCACCGGCACGAAGTGCTCGTTGATGATTTCCGCCACGTCCTCATGTTCAAATGATTCGCGTTCCATCACGTGGCACCAGTAGCAAGTCGAATAGCCGACGGACAGGAAAATCGGCTTGTTCTCAGCCTTGGCCTTGGCGAACGCTGCCGGTCCCCACGGCATCCAGTTCACCGGGTTGTGGGCGTGCTGCAGCAGGTACGGACTGGTTTCGTGGATTAAGGCGTTGGTGTGCTTGTGCATTTGCTTAGCTGACTCAGCTTTCCCCTTGTCCGCCGGTGCCTCCTGTGCTGATCCGCAACTTGGGATGATTGATAGACAAAGACAAATCAGTATCACGTAGAAAACGGTGTTCATGGACCGCGTTGTATCTTCGTTGTGAGAGGAAGGGCTATCAATCCCGAATCGCAAATCAGCACCTTCGTTGTGGAACTCGCAAAGAGTTTTGGCATTTTCTTGATTTTCAAAAATCTTCGCGTTTTGTGCTACTGCGATGCGAACTCGTCTTGCCAGGTAGACGACTACCAAGATCACAAGAATTGTTCCGAGAATTCCGCCGCCAGTGTCCATCGTCTTCTCCCATTGCGGGTTTGGGTTGTCACTTGCGAGTTCAAGCGTCTATGGTTCTGCAACGGCAATCGCTGTGCCAACGTAGCGGTCCATCCTTTGTTTACCGTCGGACCATGAATTGAAGCTTCAGTAACGTACATCGCCGACCGCCGCTGGCCGTCAAACGACCAAGTTGATCGCGCGAAACTCCAAGTGAGTCTTGATGCGCTGCTTTGCCAAGCGTCTTTCCCAATGTTGGCTCTTCTTCTCAATTCACGCTAACTCGCCAGCCAATTTCCAGATTTCTACGCTCGCTCGCGAACAGAGTCGTCTGCGAAAAACCACCGAGCCCATCTTTACACGTTCCAATCTGTGGAACTTAACCACATTTCGAGCACTGATCTGTAATCTGGCTCACAATCCATAACCGCTGCCACAACCATGTTTCACCACGCGAATTCAGCCGCAATTGAGGAGACCTGATGATTGCTGTAGCCTGCGGTTCGTCGCCTTCTTGTGCAACATCACGGTCGCGGGCATTTTGGGGCAATTCAACACGTTGCTGAAGCCGCGATTCCGCTTACTGCTAGAATTCCCCGACCACTTCTCCGCCATTCGGAGTCAGCAGGCCGAGCAAAACTTGCCAGCTCATATTTTCGCTGAGAAATC
>JBBJME010000122.1:0-19963 GCA_037719765.1 Planctomycetaceae bacterium | reverse complement strand
CAGACGGTCGAGATTGCCGTGCGACTTGGTGTGGATCCGCGACAGGCTGATCAGCGTGTGCGTGGCTCACTCGTGTTGCCGCATGGGATTGGTAAATCGCAGCGTGTGATCGTTTTCGCGCAGGGTGAAAACGTCAAGATCGCGCAGACTGCCGGTGCCGATGTTGTGGGTGGCAAAGATTTGGCTGACAGGATTAAGGATGGTTGGCTGGAATTCGATGTCGCGATCGCGACTCCCGACATGATGGGTGTGGTTGGGCCGCTGGGTCGTGTGCTTGGCCCGCGTGGTTTGATGCCGAGTCCGCGTGCCGGTACGGTGACTCAGGATGTGGCCACTGCAGTTCGTGAATACAAGGCAGGCAAGGTCGAGTTTCGCGTGGACAACGGTTCCAACGTGCACTGCGTTGTGGGGCGAATGTCGTTTGATGCAGATAAGTTGACAGAGAATATCGAATCGCTGCTGAGCTTCATTCGAAGTTTGAAGCCAAATGCGTCAAAAGGTGTTTATGTTCGCGGAGTTGTCGTTTCGGCAACAATGATGCCTGCGATTCTGGTGGCCGTTTAGCCTGAAGTCGCGGGTTCTGGTTTCAATGAGTTGGTTTTTGTGGTGAGTTGTCAGCAATGGGTCGTCACGTTAAAGACATGGTGATTTCGGATATCCAGTCGCGGATTGGAGATGCGAAGGACTTCATCGTCGTCGATTGCTCAAAAATGGATGCCATCTCAGCGAATCGCTGGCGACTGGGACTTCGCAAAGTTCAAATCAAAGCATTGACGGTAAAGAATTCCATCGCGGTCAATGCGTTGAAGAAGAAGGGCATCGAAGGCCTGGAAACGATACTAGCGGGGCCTTCTACGCTGTTGTGGGGCGGTGATGACGTCGTTGCGTTGTCGAAAGCTGTAGCAAATTACGCAAAAGAGATCCCGAAACTGGAAATTAAAGGTGGCAGCGTTGAGGGTCAGGCTCTCAATGCGGCTGCTGTCGATAGTCTCAGCAAGAGTGCCGGCCGGGTCGAAACGATCGGTCAGATTGCAGGATTGATGCTGGCTCCCGGAAGGCAGTTGGCTGGTTGTCTGCAAAGTTCAGGTGGTCAGTTAGCTGGCCAGTTGAAAACGTTGTCTGAGCGAGAAACTTCTGAGTGATTCAGCGGCTTGGTGTTCTGCTGATGTGATTTGTTGTTAACGAAAAGCGTGTTTCCGAAAGAGAAAGGTATTGGCAATGTCTGCAGAAGCAGCCACTGAATTTGACAGCAAGACAAAAGAACTTGGCGATAAGATTGTCGGTTTGACCCTGTTGGAAGCCAAGCGGGTCGTAGATTACCTCAAGGAAGTTCACGGTATTGAGCCAGCAGGTGGCGGTGCCGTGATGATGATGGGCGGCGGAGCTGCTGCTGCTGAACCGGTTGCAGAGCAGACGGAATTCAACGTTGTTCTGACGGGGTTCGGGGAGAACAAGATCGCCGTGATCAAGGTTGTCCGCGCAGTGACGGGCCTTGGTCTGAAGGAAGCAAAAGACCTTGTCGAAGGCGTTCCAAAGTCTTTGAAGGAAGGTGTCTCCAAGGAAGATGCAGAGAAGCTGAAGGCCGAAGTTGTAGCGGCTGGCGGTACCTGCGACATCAAGTAATTGATTGTTGCAAACTCTGTGACAGAGCTTTTCGTTGGCACTGACCGGGACGATCGTTGATCGTCCCCGGCGGTGGCATTGCCAGTGGTTTGGATGAGCTGCCTCGTGAGGCGCTGATCCGTAAGTGAATGAAGGCTCGGCACTTGGTTTCCAGCGAGCGTCCGGCGTTCCAGAATCTGATGTGGATGGCTCAGAGAAGCAGGCAGCTGTCGAGTTAATCGACAGGTGCCTTTCGTCGCGCGCCGTTCGGCGCAGCGGACGAGTTGCCATGGATTGGCGATGAATGGAACCGTATTCGGGCTCAGCGGCAGAATTCGGTGACAGGTGTTGTGTCGATTGAATTTGTTGTTCCAGGGTGGTTCATCGATCGCGGGTGTTGTCACACTCGCGGCTTGCGATCTTTTCAGCGAAGGCAGGGCTCCGTATGCCGATTCCGTCTGTTCGTACTATCGACCAGGACGAAGTTCGAAACTTCGGAAAAATTAACGCCGAGTACGAGATTTCCGGTCTGACTTTGATTCAGACGGCTTCTTACGCTCGCTTCTTGCAGGCCGATCGGTCTTCACGCGATCGCCTGGACATTGGTCTGGAAGCGATTCTGCGTGAAGTGTTTCCGATCGAAAGTTACGATTCGCAGTTTCGCCTTGAATACATCCGGTATGAACTGGGCAAGCCTCGGTACACACCGGAAGAGTGTCGCCAGTTGCGTTTGACGTACGGGATGCCGTTCCGTGTCTGGTTGCGGCTGGTAAAAGAGCAGCCCGTTGAGGAAGAGGTGTATCTCGGCGACATTCCTATCATGGTGGGTGGCGGGGAATTTATCATCAATGGTGCCGAGCGTGTCGTCGTCAGCCAGTTGCATCGTTCCCCCGGCGTGGACTTTGTGATGGCCGAAGAGACGGCCAGCAGTGACCGGAAGACCCAGTCGTGCCGCATCATTCCGGAGCGCGGAAGCTGGATCGAGTTGCTCGTCAGCAAGCGCGAAGCGATTGGCGTCCGAATCGATCAGAGCGGCAAGTTTTCTGCCGTGACGCTGCTGCGTGCCATGTCGAAGGAATACTCATCGGACGCGGAGATCATCCGTTTATTTTACGAGACTGAGACGATTAAGATAACGGCGAAGACTGTTGCCAAAGATCTGGAAGGCAAATACTCCGTCGAGAATGTTGTTTTCCCGGATAAGCATGACCGCGCCGGAGAGTTGGTGGTTGACGCCGGGTATGAGATCAGCGAGCTGGTATCAGAAGAACTGCTCACGTGCGGTGTGAAGAGCGTCGAAATCGTTAAAGATGCCTCTGATCTGTTGATGTTGAAAACTTTGGCAGAAGACGGCACGTCAACGCACGAAGAAGCGCTGCTGAAGATTTACCAGCGACTGCGTCCTGGGAATCCGCCGAACCTGGATAAAGCCAGCGATCTGTTCAACGAAAAGTTCTTTGACGTAAATCGCTATCGCCTGGGTCGCGTCGGTCGCTTCCGTATCAATCGGAAATTCGCGCAGGAAATCTCTGACGAAGAGATGACTTTGAAGCCGGAAGACTTCATTAATGCGATGAAGTACATTGTCCGTCTGCGGATTGGTGACAGTACGGCACAGATCGATGACATCGACAATCTTGGTAACCGCCGTCTGCGTACGATTGATGAACTGGCGGCTGACGAAATCCGCAAGGGGTTTTTGAAACTGCGTCGTACTGTTCAGGAACGTATGAGCCTGAAAGAAGTCGATGCCATGACGCCTCGTACGCTCATCAATCCGAAGAGCGTGTCTGCAGCGATCGATTACTTCTACGGTCGGAGTGAGCTCTCACAGGTTGTGGACCAGACCAATCCGCTGTCGATGCTGACGCACGAACGGCGGTTGAGTGCACTTGGCCCGGGCGGTTTGAATCGTAAGCGTGCGGGCTTCGAAGTCCGTGACGTTCATATTTCGCATTACGGACGTATTTGTCCGATTGAGACCCCTGAAGGCACGAATATCGGGCTGATCTCGAGCCTCAGTATTTACGCTCGTGTTGATGACTACGGCTTCCTGATTTCGCCGTATCGCGGTTAGAACGCGAAAGTCACGGACGAAGTGGTCTGGCTGCGTGCCGACGAGGAAGCGTCCGGCATGGTGTGTCCGGCTGATACGCTTGTCGAGAAAGGCATGATTGCCGAAGAGCGGGTGCTCGCTCGAACACAAAGCGATGTGGTGTGGATTGATCGCGCTGAGGTTCAGTTCATTGACGTGGCACCGTGTCAGATGGTCGGAGTTTCAGCCGGTCTGATTCCGTTCCTTGAGCACGACGACGCAAACCGAGCCCTGATGGGATCGAACATGCAGCGTCAGGCCGTGCCGCTGCTGATTTCCGAACGCCCGATCGTCGGAACCGGAATGGAGCAGTACGTGGCTCAGAATTCCGGCATGGTGCTGCGAGCAGAAAAGTCCGGCAAAGTCACCTTTGTCGATGCCTGCAATATCGAAATCGACGGACGCCGCTATCCGCTTCGCAAGTTTACCCGGTTGAACGAACGGACCTGTCTGAACCAGAAGCCGATCGTGAAGATGGGTGAACGCGTCAAGGCCGGACAGATCCTGTGTGACAGTGCGGCGACAAAAGACGGATCGCTGGCGCTTGGTCGCAACGTGCTGGTCGCCTTCATGTCATGGGAAGGCTACAACTTCGAAGACGCAATTATTCTGTCCGAACGTCTCGTGAAGGAAGACGTTTACACATCGATTCATCTTGACGAATTTGATGTCGAAATCCGCGAGACGAAGCTGGGACGCGAAGAGTTTACACGCGACATTCCGAACGTCAGCGAAAAAGCGCTGCGTCATCTGGATGACACGGGCGTCGTGAAAGTCGGCACGCGCGTCAATCCGGGCGACATTCTGGTGGGCAAAGTCTCACCGAAGGCGAAGTCAGAACTGACGCCGGAAGAAAAATTGCTGCACGCAATTTTTGGACGTGCCGGTGAAGACGTGAAAAACGAAAGCCTGGAAGTCCCGAGCGGTGTCGGCGGTATCGTCATTCACACAGAGAAGTTTTCTCGTCGGATGAGTCTGTCAGAAATCGAGCGCAAGCGGTTTGAAGACGAACTGAAGAAGGTCGAAAAGGAAAATGAAGTCGCCATTGCGGCAACATTCAAGACGTTCCTCGTCGAGTTGGAAGCTGCATTGGAACAGCCGGTGACGGATTCTGATGGTCGCCAACTGGCGAAGCTGGATGATTCGAAGGCCGTGGCGGATTATGCCCGTCGATTT
This sequence comes from Planctomycetaceae bacterium, assembly GCA_037719765.1. Taxonomy (GTDB): domain Bacteria; phylum Planctomycetota; class Planctomycetia; order Planctomycetales; family Planctomycetaceae; genus SXXK01. Next base: position 15,090 of record JBBJME010000122.1, on the reverse strand, counting down.
CATACGCATTTCGAAGACATGGACATTCGCAGTCCTCAGAAGAAAACCGCCGCTCGCAAGGTGGTGCGTGAGAGCTGGGTGCTGGTCGAAGATGTCATCGATCGCGAAGATCATCGTCTGAACAGCATGAAACGCGGCGATGAATTGCCGAGCGGTGTGTTGCAGATGGTGAAGGTGTACGTCGCTTCGAAGCGACAGATTTCTGTCGGCGATAAAATGGCCGGACGTCACGGGAATAAAGGGGTGATTTCGAAGGTGCTGCCGATCGAGGACATGCCGTTCCTTGAAGACGGTACGCCAATCGACATCATTCTGAACCCGCTGGGTGTTCCAAGTCGTATGAATGTCGGGCAGATTCTGGAAACTCACCTTGGCTGGGCCGCGGCGAAGCTGGGCTATCGCGCCATTTGTCCGGTCTTCGACGGAGCGGCAGAAGAAGAAGTGCGACTGGCTATGCAGGAAGCCGGACTGCCCGAAGACGGCAAGGCCTATCTGCACGATGGTCGCACAGGGGAACGTCAGGAACAGCGTACAACGGTGGGGCAGATTTACATGCTCAAACTGCATCACCTTGTCGATGACAAAGTGCATGCCCGAGCCACTGGACCGTACTCGCTTATCACTCAGCAGCCGTTGGGTGGCAAGGCCCGATTCGGTGGTCAGCGATTTGGAGAAATGGAAGTGTGGGCTTTGGAAGCTTACGGTGCTGCCTACATTCTTCAGGAGCTGCTGACAGTCAAGAGCGACGACGTCGAAGGCCGTACCAAGATTTACGAGAGCATGGTGAAGGGCGAAAATACACTGGAAGCCGGCACACCTGCCAGCTTTGACGTGTTGAACAACGAGATTCGTGGACTGTGTCTGAACCTGCAGCTTGAGAAATCCGTCCACTGAAGTATGACAATCACCCAAACCATTCCGCCCGCCGGAGTGGTTGATCGGTTTCTGCTCCAGCTTCGTTCGCATTGACCTGCTTCAATCCGAACGGACTGAGTCCAGAAGCCAGCAAGTCGCCGGAAGATCCGGCGGCGATTCCAGAATTGTTTCCAGATCCAAAAGGCGAAGGCCGAACCGGACGCTCCGGATCGGACACTGCTTTTTGCACCTCCACTTTGAGGAGATTCGTGCGTGAGTGTCACCGAAGGTACATTTGATCGAGTCAACGACTACGCGTCTGTGAAAATCAGTCTTGCGAGTCCCCACGACATTCGCAGCTGGTCTTTTGGCGAAGTCAAAAAGCCGGAAACGATTAACTATCGAACTTACCGGCCTGAGCGGGACGGCTTGTTCTGCGAGCGAATTTTCGGGCCTGAAAAGGACTGGGAATGTGCCTGCGGCAAGTACCGCGGCATGAAGTACAAGGGCATGATCTGCGACCGCTGCGGTTAAGGTCACGCACAGCCGCGTCCGTCGTAAACGCATGGGGCATATCGAACTGGCTGCCCCGGTCGTGCTATCTGGTTCTTCAAATCCATGCCCAGCCGCCTCGGCGCGCTGCTGAACATGAAGACGACCTCTCTGGAAAAGGTGATCTACTTTCAGGACTACGTCGTCATTGAACCTGGCGACACTCCGCTGAAGAAGTGTCAAATGCTGACGGAAGAAGAAGCCCGTCAGGCCCGCCGCGACTACGGCGAAGGCACATTTGAAATCGGCATGGGTGCTGAAGCGATTAAGAAATTGCTGGCATCCATGCGCCTCGCGGAACTGTCGGGCGAATTGCGCACTGAACTGGCGAAGACCGGCAGTCAGCAGAAGATCAAGGATTTGATCAAGCGGCTGAAGATCGTTGAAGCTCTGCGCGACAGCGAGAACAAGCCGGAGTGGATGGTGCTGGACGTGATTCCCGTGATTCCACCGGACCTGCGTCCGCTGGTACTGCTGGATTCAGGCAATTTCGCAACCAGCGACCTGAACGACCTGTATCGCCGTATTATCAACCGCAACAACCGTCTGAAGAAGCTGGTTGACCTGAACGCGCCGGAAGTCATCGTGCGCAATGAAAAGCGCATGCTGCAGCAGTCGGTCGATGCGTTGTTCGACAATAACCGCTGCAAGCGTCCGGTGCTGGGTTCATCCAATCGCCCTCTGAAGTCCTTGACCGACATGATCAAAGGCAAGCAGGGGCGCTTCCGCGAAAACCTGCTCGGTAAGCGCGTGGACTATTCGGCGAGAAGTGTGATCGTCGTCGGTCCGGAACTGAAACTGCATCAGTGCGGTCTGCCGAAAAAGATCGCGCTGGAACTGTTTCAGCCGTTTGTGATTCGCCGCCTGAAAGATCTCGGCCACGCTGACACAATCAAGACGCGGCCGTATGCGAACGTCGCGATGAAGATGTGTGGGACATCCTGGATGACGTCATCCGCAACCATCCCGTGTTGCTGAATCGTGCTCCGACGCTGCACCGCATCGGCATTCAGGCGTTCGAACCAATCCTGGTGGAAGGGAACGCCATTCGGCTGCATCCACTGGTTTGCCGCGGCTTCAATGCGGACTTCGACGGCGACCAGATGGCCGTGCATCTGCCCCTGTCGATGGAAGCGCAGATCGAAGCCACGACGCTGATGATGTCGACTCACAACATCTTCAGTCCTGCCAACGGTTCGCCGATTATCAGCGCCTCGCAGGACATTGTGATGGGTTGCTACTACCTGACGCTCAAACGACCGGATCGCCCAGGTGAGGGGATGGTATTTGCATCCTCGGAAGAAGTCTTTATGGCCTTCCAGCTTGGCAAGGTGTCGCGGCATGCCACGATCCGCCTGCGGATGCCGCGCGGCAAGCGCGTCAAGGGCGATGGAGCTGAAACGTATCGTCCGGGCGGACTGGTTGAAACGTCACCGGGTCGCGTGATCTTTAACGATATCCTGCCTAAGAAGATGTCGTACTACAACCAGACGCTCGCGAGCAAGGATCTGGCCCGCGTGATCTCCGACTGCTATCAGGAACTTGGTCGTCGTGAAACGATTGAGTTGCTGGACCGGATGAAGAGCTGCGGATTCCGGGCTTCGACGGAGAGCGGTCTATCATTCGGTGTGAGTGACCTGAAGACGGCTCCAAACAAACAGGAAGTGATCGGGAAATCGGAGAAAGACGTCCTCAAGCAGCAGAAGCTGTTTGAGCGTGGCGTGATCACAAACCAGGAACGTTACAACAAGGTGCTCGACATCTGGACCCACGCTCGTGAAGAGATCACGAAATCCATGATGGAACAGCTAAAGGAAGACGTTCGCGAATCCGGTGCCTACGTCAACCCGATTTACCTCATGGCCCACTCCGGTGCCCGAGGCGGTGTCGGGCAGATTCAGCAGTTGGCCGGGATGCGCGGTCTGATGGCTAAGCCAAGCGGCGAAATCATCGAAACGCCGATCAAGTCGAACTTCCGCGAAGGTCTGTCAGTGCTGGAGTACTTCAGCTCGACGCACGGTGCCCGCAAGGGTCTGGCGGACACGGCTCTGAAAACGGCGGACAGCGGTTACCTGACTCGTAAGTTGGCCGACGTCTGTCAGAACATGGTCATCACCATGCATGACTGCAAGACGACCAAAGGTTTGACGCGCGGTGTCGTGTACCGGGGTGAAAAAATTGAAGTCGGCCTGGCAGATGCGATTCGCGGTCGCGTGAGTCGGACCAACATCGTCAATCTGATCACGGAAGAACCGATCGTGAAAGAGGGTGAGTTGATCACCGTCGAGAAGGCACGCAAGATTGAGGAAATGGGACTGGAACGCATTCAGGTGCGCAGCCCGATGACGTGCGAATGTACACTGGGTCTGTGCCAGTTGTGTTACGGCATGGACTTGTCGATGGGCGACCTTGTCGAACTCGGCATGGCGGTCGGTATCATTGCGGCACAGAGTATCGGTGAACCGGGAACTCAGCTGACGATGCGTACGTTCCACATCGGTGGTGTGGCATCGAAGGATGTTGAAACCAGCGAATTGTTCGCAAAACGCGGGGGTCAGGTTCGATTCACGCGAATTCGCAGCGTAGTCAACGCCGAAGGCGGTCAGGTTGTGCTGGGGCGAAACGGTGAGATCAGCATCGTGGACGATCGTGGCCGCGAAGTGGAAAAACAGCGCGTACCAAACGGTGCTTTGCTGCAGGTGAAAGAAAACCAGGTGGTGAATGCAGGCGATGTGCTTTGCACCTGGGACCCGCACTCGATTCCGATTATTGCTCAGGTCGGTGGACGTGTGCGTCTGGATGACTGCGTCGAAGGCCAGTCGATTCGTACGGAAAAAGAACAATCCGGAACGATGCGACGTACGGTGATTGAACATAAGGCCGGTCTGCATCCGCAGGTGGTCGTGGAAGACGGAGCCGGAAAGATTCTGGACTTCTATTACCTTCCTGAAGGTGCAAGTCTGGACGTCGATGACGGCGGACAGATTACGGCTGGTGTGGTCGTCGCCAAGACACCGCGTGAATCCACCGGAACGCAGGACATCACGGGCGGTCTGCCGCGCGTGACGGAACTGTTTGAAGTTCGAAAACCAAAAGATCCGGCGGTTGTCGCTGAGATCGATGGCGAAGTGGAATTTCCACCGGAGAAGAAGCGCGGCAAGCGAATTGTCCTTGTCAAGGGTGCTGATGGCACGGACGTGGAGCATGTCATCCCGCACGGCAAAGACCTGCAGGTTCATCCTGGCGATATGGTCAAGGCCGGTGACGCCCTGGTGCGCGGCCCGCTCGTTCCGCAGGACATCCTGCGCGTCAGCGGTCCGGAAGAAGTTCAGCAATACCTGTTGCATGAAGTGCAAAACGTCTATCGTGCTCAGCGCGTGGAGATCGATGACAAGCACATTGAAATCGTGATCGCCCAGATGCTTCGTAAAGTCCGGGTGGACAGTGTGGGTGACACCGACCTGCTGCCAGGCCTGTTGATCGACAAGTTTGAACTGAAAAAGATCAACGATGGCCTGGAATCGATGGGCAAAGTCACCGATGCCGGCGGATCGGACTTCGAGATCGGTGATCGCGTGCTGTTGACAGATATCGCAGCGGTCAACGCGGAAGTCAGCAAGCCGATCAAGCACACGACGCTCAAGCGAGCGAAGGCAAGTCCGCAGTTGCTGGGAATTACGAAGGCGGCGGTTTCGAGCGAAAGCTTTATCTCTGCAGCCAGCTTCCAGGAAACGACCAAGGTTCTGACTGAAGCTGCCCTGGGCGGCAAGGTTGATAACCTGGTCGGATTGAAGGAAAACGTGATCCTCGGGCATCTGATTCCGGCTGGAACCGGATTCCATCTGCACCAGGAAGCTCAGGTTCGAATTCATGATTCCGCATTGCGGGAACAGGAAGAGCAGAAAATGCGAATGGCCGCTGCTCGCAAGGATCTAATGGGGAATTCGGAGTTACAGGCACGGCGGGTTGATCCCGACCGTCCTTCGGCGCCTTCACTGGCGGATTTGACCCCCGATGAATTGATGTGATGAGTGAATTTGAGTGATCGTTGACATGCAAGGTTGACGATCGAGGAAAAGGCGGATAGAGTGCTGCGTTTTCCGCATTTCCGGCGACAATTGTTTTTACCGTCCTTTGTGCTGGCTTTCAGCTTTCTGTCTGGCGAACTATGCCCACGATCAATCAACTTATTCGGAAACCCCGAAAACAACAGCGCACCAAGTCAAAAACACCCGTGCTTGAGGGATGTCCTCAGAAGCGTGGCGTGTGTCTGCAGGTGAAGACTGTCACCCCGAAGAAGCCCAACTCCGCTCTGCGAAAGGTGGCCCGTGTTCGCCTGTCGAACAGCAAGGAAGTGACAGCTTATATTCCGGGCGAAGGTCACAACCTTCAGGAACACTCCATCGTCCTGATTCGCGGCGGTCGTGTACGCGACCTTCCGGGTGTGCGTTACAAGATCGTTCGCGGTGTACTCGATACGCTGGGCGTTTCGGATCGTCGTCAGGCCCGTAGCTGCTACGGAGCCAAGCGTCCCAAGGGCGGCGCTGCTGCCGGCAAGAAATAAATTACTATATTCCAGCCGCTGCGTTGGCTGGGATACGCGATTACTGTAGTTCAGTCGCTCCGGTGACTGAGATTTATGATTCAAGTGATTGAGAGTTTCCTTCGATGGTTAAGAAGTTCACCGCCAGCCGCAAGCAATTGAAGCCGGACACACGTTTTGGCAGTTTGCTGGTTTCCAAGTTCGTCAACTGCCTGATGTACGATGGCAAGAAGAGCACCGCGTCGGGAGCGTTCTATCGCGCGATGGAAATTGTGCAGAAGCAGCTGCCGAACGAAGATCCTCTCAACGTCTTTGTCACGGCCGTGGACAATGTGAAGCCTGCGATCGAAGTGCGATCCAAGCGCGTCGGTGGTGCGACCTATCAGGTGCCAACCCCCGTCAGTTCACGCCGTCAGCAGGCTCTGTCAATTCGTTGGCTTCTGGAAGCTGTGCGCGGCCGCAAAGGTCGCCCGGTTGACAAGTCACTTGCTGAAGAACTGTTGGCAGCCTTCCGCCGTGAAGGTGCTGCAATGAACAAACGCGAAAACGTGCATCGTATGGCGGACGCAAACAAGGCATTCTCCCACTTCGCGTGGTAAGACTGCACGATCAGCATCTGCTCCAGTTCATACTACAAATCGCCGGACAGGATTTTCGAAAATCCCGCCCGGCTTTTTTTGTGGGTCTCTGGTTGAAGGACTGCGCGGAGAGCATTTCTTGACTGACATTGCGAACATTCGTCAGGATTTCCCGGCTAGCTGGCGGGCAGTGGCAGGGGATGAGTTTTCGAAAATGTACTTCCGGGAACTGCAGAGGTTCGTGGAGACCGAGCGCCGGGATCATTGTGTATTCCCCGCTCCCAAAAACGTCTATCGTGCCTTTGAATTGACGCCGCTGCCGGAAGTGCGTGTCGTGATTCTGGGGCAGGATCCGTATCACGATGACGACCAGGCACATGGATTAAGTTTCTCGGTGAGACCCGGCGTGAAGTCACCCCCTTCGCTGCGAAACATCTTCAGGGAACTCCATTCAGACCTTGGGACGGCCCCTGCGAATCACGGTTGCCTTGACGCCTGGGCACGGCAGGGCGTGCTGCTGCTGAATACGGTATTGACCGTACGAGCGCATCAGGCGCATTCGCATCGCGGCAAAGGGTGGGAAGAATTTACGTCGCGCATCATTCAGGCGATCAACCAGCAGCCGCATGTCGCGTTTGTGCTCTGGGGCAAACCGGCTCAGGAAATCGCGGGAGCGCTTGCTGACCGTCACCTCGTGATTGAGAGTCCTCATCCATCGCCGCTGTCCGCGTATCGAGGTTTCTTCGGCAGTCGCCCGTTTTCACGGATCAATTCGTTTCTCGAGCAGACTGGTCAGTCGGAGATTCAGTGGGAACTGCCCGCGGAAAGCAGTATCGCCGCGCCGCTGGACAACAGCTGTTCGGCGACCAGCACGCCAATCTGATCAGGACTGTCAGCCGGTCCCGAAGCTGTCTGTTCCAGACGCGTCGTGCCATCGAGACTCAACAGCACACCGGTCAGTGTCAGTCGATCGCCCTCCACCTGAGTCCATGCGCCGAGTGGAGCGTGGCAACCGGCGCGGAGTGTTCGCAGCAGCGAGCGTTCGGCAAGAACTTCGGCAAGAGTTGTGGCACAGGTGATTTGCTGAAGCAGTGCGCGAGTGTTCTCATCGGAAGTGCGGCATTCGATTCCCAATGCACCCTGACCGACAGCCGGATACATGGCGGGAGGTTCGAGCATCAGTGAAATGCGATGAGCCAGTTCAAGCCGACGCAGCCCGGCTTCTGCCAGGATGATCGCGTCGTACTGACCTTCGTCGGTTTACGAATGCGTGTATCGACGTTGCCGCGAATCTCGCACAATTCAAGATCCTACCGCAAATACAGCAACTGAGCCTGCCGCCGAGGACTGCCCGTTCCGATCTTTGCACCTTTCGGGAGCTGGTCAAGACTCTGAATGGCATCGGCGTTCAGCGGCAGCAGCAAGGCGTCGCAGCGTTGTTCGCGCTCAGGAACAGCGGCAAGGACCAATCCGTCGGCAGATTCCGTGGGCAGATCTTTGAGACTATGCACGGCAATATCCGCGCGTTCCTCCAGCACGGCAAACTGGACTTCGCGCGTAAAGACGCCTGTGCCGCCAAATTGCCGCAGGGCGTCGGACTGATTGGAGTCACCGGTGGTAACGATCGGCACCAGTTCAACCTCAGGCGCTGCAGGCAGACTCCGCAGCCGGCCCGCCAGATAATGAGCCTGCCAGAGTGCAAGCGCACTTTTTCGTGTCGCGATTCTGATCATGGATCGACAGATTTCCCTGCAAAACGGCCAGCACGTTGACTGGCCGCAGTCCTCATCCAAAACGCCCATCGCTTCGGTGAAAACGGAATGATAGCAGCCCTGTCGTTCGATGCGCTGCTGGGCAGCAATTGTTAACCTTCGATAATCGGCTGAATCACGTCACCCTGCACATCGGTCAGACGAAAGTCGCGGCCAGCGTACCGGTAGGTCATGCGCTGATGATCGTAGCCCATGAGGTGCAGGATCGTGGCGTGCAGGTCGTGCGCTGAGACTGGATTTTCGACCGCTTTGAAACCGAAGTCATCGGTTGCTCCGTAGACGGTGCCTTTCCTGATCCCGCCACCCGCCATCCAGAGCGAAAAGCCCCAGTGGTTGTGATCGCGTCCCTGACTGGCTCCGGACCCGTCCTGGCCCATCTCCACCGACGGCGTACGACCAAACTCCCCGGTGCACAGAATCAGAGTTTCGTCGAGCAGCCCGCGTTGTTTCAGGTCGATGATTAATGCCGCCAGGCCGGAATCACATTCGTTCGCGACTTTGCGATGTTCTTCTTTGATATTTGAATGGCTGTCCCATGGCTGCATGTCGCCGTGCCATGTCTGCACGAAACGCACGCCGCGTTCGACGAGTCTTCGTGCCATCAACAACTGGCGGTTCTGGGGTCCGTCGCCATAGAGCTTCTGAATGTGCTCCGGCTCCTGTGAGATATCAAACGCATCACTGGCTTCTGTCTGCATGCGGAACGCCAGCTCAAACGATTTGATCCGCGATTCAATGACGGCTTCGCGTGGTCGATCAGCCAGATGCTGAGCATTCAGCTGCTGAAGGAATTCGAACTGTTTTGACTGCTCTGTCGAAGAGATTCGTTTGTTCTGCAGGTGGTCAATCAGCCGGGTCGGATCCGGGTTCGACGTATCAATTCGAGTTCCCTGGTACGCACCGGGGAGAAACGCGGATCGCCAGTTGCCAGCTCCACCCACCGGCATGCCGCCCGGACAAAGGGCGATAAAGGCCGGAAGATTTTCGTTGATCGATCCCATGCCCCATGTGAGCCACGATCCCAGACTTGGTCGCACCAGGCGCTGATCTCCCGTGTTCATCAGCATGAGCGACATTTCATGACTGGGGAGTTCGGCGTGCATCGACCGAATCACGGTCATCTCATCGACACATTTCGAAAGACGCGGAAACAGGTCGCTGACCTCGATGCCGCTTTGGCCATGCTTTTCGAACTTGAATGGACTCGGCAATGCCACGCCCGTCTTGCGTTCGGTTTGCAGGTTCTCAAAGGGAAGCATCTTGCCGGCCAGACGAGTCAGCTCGGGCTTCGGATCAAATGTATCGACCTGCGAGACTCCGCCGTTCAGAAACACATGAATGATGTGCTTGGCCCGACCGGGGAAATGCGTGTGTAATGCGCCGCCGGACTCTTCGGCCGACGCCGTATTTCCCAGGAGATTGGCCAGCGCGAGGCCGCCAAATCCCATGCCGCATGTTTGCATCCAGTGTCGTCGTGTTGCGTTGATCATGTTTGACTCCTGTCGCAGAGTTCATAAGAACTCTGTTCGCAGTCCACGTAAATCGTCGTCCGAATTCTGACGAATCCGGCGATGGAACTCTGCTTCTCAAATTGAACTTCGTCTAATCCAGAAATGTAAACTCGTTCGAAGCCATCAGTGCATGTGCCAGCAGAATCCAGCTGCGATCAGGATCCGCTGCGACTCCGTCGGCCGTTGTCGTGGTTGCAGAAGCGTCTTGCAGAAATTTCTTTGCCTGAGCCACTTCAGACTCGGTTGGATTTCGGCAGAGAGTTCTGCGGACCATGGCCACGATGCGATGATCATCGGTAGACAAATTCATCTGCTTCGTGAGCGACGCCATCCGCACGGCGCGGTCCTGAATAAAGTCTGAGTTCAGAGCGAACAGGGTTTGCTGAGGCACCGTAGTCTCAGGACGCTTTGCTGTGCAGGCGTTTGGATTTGCCGTATCAAAGGTGCTCATCAGATTGGCGATGATGTCTCGATTGACGAATCCATAAACACTGCGTCGCGGGACTGTCGGCGAAGCGCTCAGATCGACTGGCCTGCCTCCCATGGTGACATCCAGTTCGTCGCACGCGGACAGCATCGAATCTCGCATGGATTCAAAGTCCAGTCGTCGACGAGGCATGCGCCAGAGCAGTTGATTCTCCGGATCGACCTGACGGCTGTGTTCGCTTTCGAGTGCTGCCTGGCGATACGCCTGACTGAGCATAATCTCCCGATGAAGCCACTTCGTTGACCAGCCGTTCTTTCGAAGCTGATCGGCAAGGTAATCCAGCAGTTTTGGATGAGTGGGTGCCTGGCCGCGAGTTCCAAAATCATCCGGAGTCCGCACAAGGCCGGCACCAAAGTGATTCTGCCACGCCCAGTTCACCAGAACTCGTGCCGTGAGCGGATTGTTGTCGGCAATCAAAGAGCGAGCCAGGCCAAGGCGTCGTTTTCCATCTACGTAGACCTGCGCATGGTCGCCTGGCAACACCGACAGAAACCTGGCCTGCACAACGTCACCGCGTGCCAGCGGGTTGCCTCGCACGAAGATATTTGTGGCTTTGGGATTTGGATCTTCCTGAACAACCATGGCGCGTGGAGGCGAACCAGGAGACGACAGATTCAGCTGATGAATCGCGCCCTTCTTACCGCTGGCCAGATCGGCGATCGTGCGATTGGTGAGCCGCACAGCGTCTTCGTCGGAGAGATCAAACGGCGACCCGGCCGCATAAAGGTGATGACGAATCTGTCGATGTGATGGGCTGTTGATGATCTGATGTTGAGGTTGATCGTCCGGAAGAACTGTGCCACCCGGTGCGGCTTCGCTGGAGGATTCCAGCACCGACTGCAGCCACAACCGCTGCTCCTCGGCAAACACTTTTCCGTAAACCACCGCTGCGTCACTTAGCGAACTGGGTTTCTGTTCCACCAGAGCATCGACAACAAACGGATTCCATTTTGGCGGCTCACCGCGCAGGGCGTGCAGCTTGTCAGGAGTGCGGCCTGTGGCATCCAGTTCGGCGGAAAGTCGGCAAAGGTATTCATCGCGGCGTTTCTGGAACTCGGCTTCCGGAATTGCTCCCCACGACTGCATTTCGAGCCATGGTCCGAAGACAGGGTCTTCTTTGTTGAGTCCTGTCAGCCACGTTTGCCAGCGATTGAAAACAAGCGGGCGAATGTCGTCCGTGCGATACGAAAGAAACTGAGTCGACAGATCCTGCTCGCCGATCCCTTTGGCAAGTTCCGTGAGGTAAAGCCCAACCTGCATCCGGAGGCGATTCCGTAAGACTTCGTTCTGCTCGCGAACAAACTGCTGATACTTTGATTTCAGGTCGCTGAGTTCTCGCTCGTACTGCTGTCGAGCCTGTTCGTCAGAAACTGCTCCGATGGCAGGCAGCTGCGAAGGAGAGTTGCTGGGAGCGATCGACGCATAAAGAGCGTAGTAGTCTGCCGTCGGAATCGGATCGAACTTGTGGTCATGGCATCGGGCACAAGTGACGGTGAGTCCCATCAGTCCTCGAGTGATCACGTCAATCTGGTCGTCGATCGTGTCGTTCGAATTTCGGAACTGCATCCCCACAGTCAGAAAACCAAGCGCCGCCAGAGATGGATCATCGTCTGAAAGCCCCAGTTGGTCCGCTGCGATTTGCTCCTGCAGAAAGCGATCGACTGGCAGGTCCCTGTTGAATGCGTTGATCACATAGTCGCGATAGGTGTACGAAAATGGAAAGGTCGTAAAACCAATCGCCGCGCCGCCATGAGTGTCTGCGTATCGAGCAATGTCCAGCCAGTGGCGTCCCCACCGTTCACCGTATCGAGGCGATGCCAGCAGACGGTCGATCAGTCGCTCTTCGCTTCCTTCCGCGGTGTCGTTTTCAAAGGCTTCCACTTCGGCCCATGTGGGTGGCAGACCTGTGAGGTCAAAGGAGGCTCGACGAATGAACTGTGCGCGATTCACAGGCTTTGAGTAACTGAGTCCAGCCTGTTGAAGTTTGTTCAGCAAAAAACGGTCCACTGGCAACGCACCGGCTTCTGAAGCGGGAAGCGAGTTGAGCAGAGGTTCTGATGCTGCGATCGGCTGAAACGCCCAATGCCCGGAATACTTTGCACCTTCCTGAATCCATTGCCGCAGGACTTCCTTCTGCGCGTCTGTCAGCACCTTCCCCGTCGCAGCCGGCGGCATGACGGATTCCGGATCTGTCGATTGAATGCGATGCATCAACTCACTCTCAGCGGCCATACCAGCGACGATCGCCGACTTCTTGGCCTCGGCTTCCACATCCAGTCTCAGATCTGCACTGCGTTTTTCGGCATCCGGACCATGACACTGAAAACAGTGTTCGGCAAGGATGGGGCGCACCTGGCGATTGAAATCCACCTGCGCATTCGCCGACACACAGACCGAGGACCAAATCAACAGGCACAGTCCAGCACGTGCGCTTTGGAATGCGGGAAACGTAAACATGAGTATTTCTCGGTGCGGTGGGATGGAGTCCGAGGAAAGGCAGGATATTTGCAGATATTGAATTCTGCACGCAGCATTCTACGGTGTTACATCCGCTGGCGAAAGCAAAACCTGGAATCGAGACATCACTGTTGATGATGCAAGAGCAATTGTTGTAATGGCGTTACCCGCCTCAACCAGCCAGCGCGTGACCGTCTGGCCACGTGCTGAGTAGATATTGACTTGCGGCGGTGGTACAAGTATTTCGTTCAGAGGAGGTGCCGCATGCAACAGCCAGCACGTGGAATGCAGCCCTCATTTTCGACTGATCAAGGGACCGTGACTGATGCCGCCGACGAACCCCAATGATCCGTCCCCTCGTCTCAATCACGGCCTCGGTCTTGACGTGAGCGTTGTGAAACGCCATACGGACGGTACCACAGACGCCGCTGCCCGTTCGTCGCTCGTCGAGGCGGATGCCTGCGATGTCCTTGACCAGGTCCAAACCGCAGTATTCGCGCCGCATTTGTCTCCCCACGAAGCGATGGACGCGACGTATGTGCCCACAACCGGCACTGAGCCGATGCTCTCCCAGCCTCACCTCGGACCGGAAACGGTTTTGGTCCCCGGCTACCGGGTACTTCATGAAATTGCCCGCGGCGGCATGGGCCGCGTCCTTGCTGCACATGATATGATCCTCGATCGTGACGTGGCTCTCAAAGTGCTTCTGCCCGGAGCCAGCGCAGACCGCTTTATCCGCGAGTCGAAGATCACAGCTCGGCTCCCGCATCCGGGCATCCCGCCGGTCCACGCATTAGGCACCCTTGCTGACGGCTCTCCATTCCTGGCAATGAAGCTGATCGTCGGACAAACTCTGGCTGCCGAACTGAAAACCGCCAATCAGCCTCGGTTGTTGCAGATGTTCGCACAGGTCTGCCAAGCAGTCGGCTTCGCACATAGTCGAGGCGTGATCCATCGCGATTTGAAGCCGGCCAACGTTATGGTCGGGGCCTTCGGCGAAGTTCAGGTGATGGACTGGGGTTTGGCCAGGGACTTGCCGCACGGGAACTGGCCGGAAAATTCCAGTCCGCCCGCAGCCGTCATTTCCGCGGATCAATTTGAATTGCCGACGATCATCCAGGCCGCTGAATCGACCGACGACCGGACTCAGGCTGGGGCTGTGATGGGCACGCCAGCGTACATGGCTCCCGAGCAGGCTCGTGGTGAGGAGGTCGATACTCGCGCCGATGTGTTCGCTCTGGGAGGAATCCTGTGCGCACTCCTGACGGGACAGCCGCCGTTTGTCGGCAAGTCTTCGGTGGAAGTGATCCAGCGCGCTGCGGCTGGCAATCTGGCAGATGCCAATGCAAGACTGGATGCGTGCGGGGCAGACGCGGAACTCGTGACACTGTGCCGACAATGTCTGAACCAGAACTCAATGGATCGGCCAGCAGATGGCCAGAAGGTGGCCGACGCGCTGACAAGTTATTTGAATGGCGTGCAGGAGCGACTGCAGGTGGCCGAGCGAGAACGAGCGGTGACCAAGGCGAGGGAAGTCGAGCAGCGGAAGCGGCGGAGGGCGCAGTTGGCGCTTGCGGCGGCCTTGTTGGTTGTGTTTCTGGGTTTCGCAGCGTTCGCCTGGTGGCAGAATGAACAGTCCCGAATCGGCCGTGAGCGAGCGGCACGCAACGGCGAATCCGTGACAGCGTTGCTGAATCAATGCCAGGTTGCTCTGCGGGGCGGCGACGCAGCCAACGCCGAGGTTGCCCTGAGCGAAGCGAGCAAGCGGTACCACGAGGGCGGGGCTGATGCGCAGGTGTATCGGCTTAATCGACTGGACGCAGACCTGGATGTGTTGCGAGATCTGTACGCCATCGAGCAGTTTCGCTGGACTCCAATAAAACAAGAATTGCCGGACACGGCGGTCTTAGTGAGACACTGCCTGGAAGCCCTGCCGCCATTTGGCGCGGGACAGGACTCGACGTCGCCAGATGGAGCAGCGAAGTGGGTGTCAGATTCCGTGGTCTCCGAGCGAATCGTCATCGCCATGGATTGGTTGCTGATGGAGCTGTGCTTGTCTCAAGTTGGACAACAAGACGGTGAATCGGTTGCAGTTGGAAATTACCAGCCACAGGATGACAGAAAGAAGATTGACAAATTACGTGCCGTGCTCAGACAGGTTGACGCCGACCCGTTTCGGGATGCGGTCCGGGACTCGATTCTTTCCGATGACCTGGCGACCTTGAGGGAATGGGTGGGACAGCCAGAATCCCTGGAGCAACCGCCGGGATTCGCCGCCGTCCTGGGCGCCTGCACAGCCATCGACGCGAATCGCAGGCGACAAATCCTGGAGATA
>JBBJME010000121.1:0-20006 GCA_037719765.1 Planctomycetaceae bacterium | reverse complement strand
CCAGTGGGGGCGTTCAACCTGCTGAAAACGGGGGCGACGAACGTGCTGTTCCCAGATGCAGACGGACAAGCCGATGCATTCTTTCCCATGTCCACTTGCTGCGACCACGCTGACTCCGCCGACGGATCACCGCCAGCCAAAGCCGAGTGACCTCATCGACGAACCGAGTCAAGCAGTGACTGTTGCTCGGAACGGCATGATAGTTCAGCCAGCCCTGCACAACACTCCGAAGCCAGCGGCCCGTTTCGCCGAGCGGGTGATGCATACGTTTCCACAGTTGCTCTTTGATCTTCTGTAGCGTCGCACGCACACGTTTGGCAATCGAGTGACGATGGATCGTGAACCTGCCGTGCTCCTTCGTCTGGGCGCACTTGTGAGTGAAGCCCAGAAAGTTGAAAGTCTCGGTCCGGCTCTCGCTATGCCGCTCTCGCCGTTCGATGGCGTACTTCCCAAACTCGATCAGTCGAGTCTTGTCTTTGTGCAGCTTTAAGCCAAACTCGGCAAACCGTGTGTGGAGTGCTTCCAAACACGCGGTCGCCTCGCTGTGGTTTTCGAAGCCAATCACAAAGTCGTCTGCGTAACGAACCATAACAACATCGCCGCGACAGCTCTTGCGCCAACACTGAATCCACATGTCCAGGACGTAGTGCAAATACACATTCGCAAGGAGTGGTGAAATCACCGCGCCTTGGGGCGTACCGACTGTTGTCTTCGACCATTCGCCGTCTTCACTCACTCCGGCTCGAAGCCATTTGCGGATCAGACGGAGAATCCGTGGATCGCCAATTCGACGCTCCAGAAATTTGATCAGCCACTCGTGGTCAATCGCGTCAAACCACACCATTTGTTAATACCCACCTCGACAACCCAAACGGCCTGGACGCCGAATGGGTGGAAATCAACGATCCATCCCATCCACTCTTCGGGTGGCGGTTTCAGATTGAATCCATTTCTCGCAGTGACGAAGCAGTCGCCCACGTCTTTGTGCGGCGTGATGACGACATCATTTTGAGGATTCCGCTACGAGCGACCGACCGATCGACATTGGTCGATCACACTCCCCGAGCCAAACTCTGCGGCAGCGCTGTTGCCGAGTTCTTGGACCTCGTGATGGAGTACGAATTGTGTCCCCAAACCAAACCGACCAAGTCTGGTCGTCGCTCGACGAAAAATTGCGACAAGAAGTCGTGAGCGAATTCCGCCGAATCGTTAAGGAGATTGCAGATGAACACTTCCGAATTAATTCAACCACGCCACCTTCAGCGGCGTGCCGAGATCTACATCCGACAATCAAGTCCGAGCCAGGTGACCACCAACCTGGAAAGCCAAAAGATGCAGTACGCGCTGCGTGACCGAGCCATCTTGCTCGGATGGCATGAGAACGATGTGGATGTCATCGACGCCGATCTGGGACGCAGCGGTGCCACCACCGATGGACGTGCAGGGTTTCAAGAACTCGTCGCCCAAATCGCATTGGGTAAAGTCGGCATACTGATTGCCTTTGATGCGACACGACTGGCGCGTAACTGCACGCACTGGTATCAACTACTAGACCTCTGTGGTCGAACCGATTGTCTGATCGCCGATCGCGATGGCGTCTACGATCCGACCTCGATCAACGGTAGGCTGTTGCTTGGACTCAAAGGTCAAATCTCTGAGTTGGAACTGCACACCATCCGTGCTCGTTTGACTGCGGGTATCCTCAGCAAAGCCCAGCGTGGTGAACTCGAACTCATGTTGCCAACCGGATTAGAACGCCTTGAACCAGGCATCGTTGTTAAGCATCCAAGCATCGAAGTTCAACATCGAATCGTGCTGATCTTCACAACGTTGCTTGAGCAGAAATCGGTGACTCAAACAGTAAGATGGTTCCTCAGCCATAACATGCTCTTGCCCAGGCGAACGACTTGCGGCGATATTCTTTGGAAGCGTGCAACGGCAGCGAGTATCAGTTCCATCGTTAACAACCCGGCTTACGCGGGAGCGGCGGTCTACGGACGCACACGCTGGAAAAAATCAGAAAACACGAAGAAGATGCGGCAATGCAATCTTCCAGCCCAGCAATGGCGATACTGTGTGCATGACAAATTCCCTGCGTACATCTCGTGGGAAACCTTCGAGAAAATCCAAGCCATGCTTCGTGACAACTACAGTGAATACTCTCGCAACAAGACACGTGGCGTGCCGCGTGAAGGCAAAGCTTTGTTGCATGGCATCATGTACTGCGGCGAGTGCGGGCACAAAATGTGTGTGCAATACAAAGGTGGCACTCGTTACATCTGCAATCATCTCAAACAACAAACCGCTGCACCGACATGTCAATACATCGGAGGCGATGCGATCGACGATCAAGTGGTTGCCTGGTTCTTCGAGGCGCTCAGCGTGGCAGAGATTGACGCCGCCGGTGATATCCTTAAATCCGCTGATGAAGATCACTCCAAAGTTCTTCGCGCTCGTCAGCAACAAGTCGATCGACTGCGTTACGAATCGAATTTGGCGCAACGTCAATTCTTGAAGTCTGATCCAGAAAATCGACTGGTGTCCGGAGAACTTGAACGACGATGGGAAACAAGTCTGCGTGAATTGCAAGCGAGCGAAGAAACGCTCATGCGCGACCAACAGTGCGCTCCGACTTACATCATCCCCGCCGACTTGATGGAGATGCTGCGTGACATCGGCCCGCGACTTCCTGAACTTTGGAATGTAGGCTTACTTCAAACGGCGCAAAAGAAATCGCTGCTTCGTAGTCTGATTGACAAGGTTGTGATTCATCGTCTTGCACCGGATCAAATTCAAGTGCGAGTGGTGTGGCGAGGTGGAGCAACGACCGCCGCAATCATTCTCATCAGCGTTGGCAGTTTCTCATCCTTGTCCGGTGCCAAGGAGATGGAAGAAGCGATTGTACGGATGGCTCGCGAAGGCCAAGCCGACCAAGCGATCGCGGACTGGTTAACCTCGCAAGGCCACCGCTCTCCGATGGCCGATATCGTGCTGCTCAGCACCGTTCGCAATGTCCGACGCTCCAAGGGAATCCTGCTACGCACAAGCCAATCACATCCACGATGTGTCGCTGGCTATTTAACGATCCCACAGTTGGCAAAAAAGTTGGGGATCTCGCGGAGCTGGATTCACGACCGCATCCGCACCGGGACGATAAAAACTGAGATGGACGCCAAAGCGAAATGCTATCTGTTTCCAGACACGCCTGAGGCACTCGTAGAGCTTCAGGCCATAATCACGGCGTTTCAGCAAAAAACGGGTTGTCGAAAGGGGCATCAAGATGAGTGATCGAAGTAACCTTTCAGGTCCGCATCGACCACGTAAACGTAGCCTTCCTGGAGCTTCTGCTCGACGATGCGTAACGCATCGTGAGCACCACGTTCGTGACGAAAGCCGAAGCTTCGCTCATGAAACTGGTGATCCAGAATCGGCTCGATCACGTTCACAATCGCCCGTTGGACGACGCGATCGCGAACCGTTGGAATTCCGAGCGGGCGGGTCTCGTTCGGTCTTCCCGGTTTGGGAATATGAACGCGGCGGACCGCACTCGGTCGATAGGTTTGGGCTTTGATTTGTTCGGCGAGCTGTCGTGTTTCCACGAGCACATGCTCTTCAAACTCTTCGCAGCTTTGCCCATCGACTCCCGCTGCTTTCTTCTTCCCGGTCACCTTGAGGGCGGCCGTGAAAAGATTCAGCTCAGCGTAAACCTTGTCAATCAATGCGTGCCATTTGCCTCCTCTCACTTTGTTTTCCAAAAGCGTCGTCAACATTCGGTCTGTCCAGACAACAGGCTGAGCCCACCGGCTAATGTCCGGTCGCTCTCCAGGAGGTGTAGCCGAAAATGGCACTCGTTCTGGTAAAGCAGCTTTCGCTTTACTTGTCATGCTTCTGGTCCTTCCGAATCTACTGTCCTGCCTCCCTTCGCTCGCGACAGGTTTGGTTCCCGCCGGTCAACACTACTATGAAGGCTCTGAATCCTCAGCTGAGCGCGTCACAGGTCTGCGGCACTGCTGAGGTCTCCCTGCTTATCTCGATTGAACTTCTGAACATTCCGTCTCCAGGCACCTTACTGCCATTTCACGACGCTCGGTTTAACATGTTACGTTCTGATCACCGTCGTCGTCGCCGCACCGCCCTGCGGA
Source organism: Planctomycetaceae bacterium (assembly GCA_037719765.1). Lineage (GTDB taxonomy): Bacteria > Planctomycetota > Planctomycetia > Planctomycetales > Planctomycetaceae > SXXK01. The sequence continues at coordinate 15,864 of JBBJME010000121.1, read as the reverse complement.
GTCATTCCGCCGCCCGGAGTCGGGCCTCGTCTGGGACGTACCGTGCGGTCAGAGGTTCGCGCTTTGCTCGCACGCTCCCCGACAGGCTTGGCCGAATCCTGTCATTCAATCTGATCAGGGGCACTTTCGTTACGGACTGCTCATTCGCCTCCGGTTGCTCTCCACCCTTTCTGTTGAAAACGCAGTTACCTTCGACTACGGGGATGTAACCAGTTCCCCGGTCGGGACTTTCACCCAACTGTTCAATCGCCTTCACAGGCGCACGAGCGGAGCGGCGTGAGCTCTCCGGTACCTCGCTTTTTGTACCGGCAAGCTGACGCATGCCGCTCGCCGATTCTCTCAATCATGATCGCGTGGAGCAGAATTTTCTGAGATTTCCTGCAGCGAACGACACAGATTACGCCGGACAGCCCAGGAGATACGAATCACGACGACTCGTTGTTACAATCACGGAGTATCGCCCTGGAAACAGCGAATCACCCGGCGAACTCTCGAAACCTTGAGACACACGGGTCACTACAAACAAGGACAATCTCGGAACAATGATCTGCGCACTGCAACGAATCAGAATCTGCATCAAGAAATCGACTTCGCTCCGTCCCGGAGGTCTGTCGTGAGTGACGTCTGGAATAAGTCTGCACGAACGGCAGCCGACGAAGGTTCAGTCAGCGTTCGATTCCCGTACGAGAACGGTCGAATCTTTGCGTTCGCGGTGCTGCAGGAATTTGATCAGTCGGATCGATTCATTCAGGACATCATGGCCGATCTGGATGCTCGGCATTCGCTCAGCAATGCGGATCGATCGCTGGCGCTCGATGTGGCCGCCGGTGTCGTGCGCCGCAGTCGGACGCTGGACGTTGTGATCCAGTCTCGCATCACTCGGCCGCGCCACAAGGTCGAACCCGACCTGTGGCGCGTGCTGCGGATTGGCGCGTACCAGTTGCTGTTTTCGCGAACTCCGGATCATGCGGCGGTCGATTCGACCGTGGATCTTTGCCGTGTGCTTGATCGTCCGCGCTGGACAGGATTTGTCAACGGTGTGTTGCGCGGCATCGGTCGATTGTTGTCAGAAGCACCGGCAATCGGGCCTGCCGCGACCGCACTTCCAACTTCACACACGCAGTGGCGTAGCCTGCACGAGCCAGTTCTTCCCGATCCGCAGACTCAGCGGATGCAGTACTATGCGGATGCCTTTTCACTCCCGCAAACTCTGGCACAGCGCTGGACGTCGCGGCTGTCCGAATCGGATTTGATTGCAGCCTGTTTTCATACGATCGATCCGCCCGCCACGTCATTGCGCGTCAATTCAATCCGAGCTGATCGTGATACAGTGTTGCTGTCGCTGATCGATGCGGGGTGCAAAGCCTCGGCCGGCTCGATTTCCTGCAGCATTCAACTCGGACAGTCACCGCGCCTTGAGACACTGCCCGGATACGCCGAAGGGCTCTGGAGTGTGCAGGACGAAGCAGCCATGTCGGCTTCATTGTTACTCGCACCACAACCCGGCGAATCCATTTGACTTCTGCGCCGCACCGGGCGGAAAAACGACTCACCTTGCGGAATTGAGCGGCGACAGGGCGACCATCGTCGCCTGCGACGTGGCTACCGGACGTCTGCAGCGGATTCGCGAAAACGCCGCGCGATTGCAGTTGACGTCCATCCAGCCCATGGTGATCCCGAAGGATGGCCGTGATTTGCCTGCCGGTCCCTTTGATGCGGTTTTGGTCGATGTTCCGTGTTCCAATACCGGCGTCCTGAATCGTCGACCAGAAGCAAGATGGCGATTCGATCAGGATGGACTGGAGGAACTGGTCGTGCTGCAAACGCGGTTGCTGCTGCAGGCGTGTGAACTCGTGCGGCCCGGCGGCCGTGTCGTGTATTCCACCTGCAGCATGGAACCCGAAGAGAATCGCGGAGTCGTGGATACGGTGCTGATGGCATTAAAAGATTTCCGTCTTGAACGAGAAATCCAGCATCACCCCGGACAACCTGCCGATGGGGCGTATCAGGCGTTGCTGATTCGGTCAGCGCGGACGATTGTCGCAGGGTGAATCCTCAACCATGGACCGCGAGAATTCATGCCGACTTATCCCGGCCAAAAAATCAAGCCCGCTTTCATCGCCGAAGCGCCGCAAACAAAAGGCGAATCTCGTCATCAACGTCCTGCGGAGTTGCCGTCGTATGAGCAATCTCCTCGCGCAGAATCTGACGGTAACGTTTTCGCAATCGGTGAGCTGCGACGCGACTCGCTTCGGGGCTGAGTTGCAGGGCATCGCTGACACTTCGATAACCATCGCCGCTTTGATCACCGGAAAGAAACGGTGACAGGCATTCGAACAGATTTATTTTTTTTGCGTGTTCGTATTCTGTTCTCAGGCGATTGAGGACTCGATCCAGCATCGCGACAGCCCAGCGGCGTTCGAAAATGGCTTCGGCGGATTGTTCTCGACTGAGTTCCTGCGACAACTCGCGTTCGCCAGTCTCGTAGTCGAGCGAATGCAGGATAATCCTGCCGCCTCGGATGACGGCTGCCTGTTTGTCCCATTCGTTGCAGACAAAATACTTTGCGGCTGCCAGCAGAAAGGATCGAAACCGACCCCGATCAGGATGCAGGTCTGCCAAGGCATTGCGCGAAAGCAGACTGGCGAAAAACCCCTGAGTCAGATCCTGCGCTTCGTGCACATCGCTTGTCTGCCGGCGCATAAAACCATATACGGGGAGCCAGTAGGCTTCGCAGAGTTCCTGCAGCGCCGCTCGTGCCGGCACTCCGTCGCTGTTTCGAGCCTGTACGATGAGACTCCAGCGCGTGGTGGCGAATCGCTGAGCTGGCCGTGCCGCAGGACTGGGAACAGGTGATGTCATCGAGGGCCCGCGAAGAATTCTGCAATTTTTCCTGTAACGTTCGCCGGAAATTGCTTCTGGTGATAATAGAGCGAATGTTGATCGTTAGCAATAGCCGCAAAGCAGACTGTAGGATGGACATTCATGTCCGTCGCTTTGGCCACGCGACAACTTCAATGGAATGCATTGCTGCACGACGGAGGCGATTCGCATTTGGGCAAGTCGTTTGGTCGAATCTCGGACATGAATGTCCAAGCTACAGAGAGCTACAGGAGAAATGCTTTATGACAACGAATACCTGCACAACCTGCGGCGGTGAGATGCTGACGAGTTCCGGGCAGACGTTTTGTCCCGTGTGCCTGCTGCAGCAGGGCATGAAAAGTTCTACGTACGGCGCCGGACCGCGCGCGTCGCCTGGAAACCACCGGAGGTCAAACAACTAACCGCAGCGTTTCCGCATCTGGAGATCCGCCAACTGCTCGGTGTTGGTGGCATGGGAGCGGTGTTCAGGGTCCGCCAGAAGGAACTCGATCGCGTCGCCGCGTTGAAAGTTCTGCCCGGCGAGATGGCCACAACGCCGGGATTCGCTGAGCGATTTCTCAGGGAGGCGAGGCTTCTGGCGTCGCTCAGTCATCCGCACATCGTCACCGTGTACGAATTCGGTCAACGCGATGGTATCTATTTTCTGCTGATGGAATTTGTCGATGGAGTCACGCTGCGGCAGGCACTGCGAGCCGAACCAATTAAGAAGCTGGGCTCAAAGGAAACACTGGCGATCGTTGGCCAGCTCTGTGATGCATTGCAGTTCGCTCATGACGAGGGCGTGGTGCATCGCGACATCAAGCCGGAGAACATCCTGATCGACAAACGCGGCTCGAGTCAAAATCGCCGACTTCGGCCTCGCGAGACTGCTCGGGCAATCGCCTACGATGCCGACGCTGACGGGAACTCATCAGTTGATGGGCACGCCGGCCTATATGGCCCCGGAACAAATCGAAGGGCTGCCCGGCATCGATCATCGAGCTGATATCTATTCCATGGGCGTCGTGTTCTACGAACTGCTCACCGGCGAGTTACCGCTCGGCCGTTTTTCACCACCGTCAGAACGAGCGGAAACGGATGTGCGGCTGGATGAAGTCGTGCTGAGGACTTTGGCGAGAGAACCGGATCGCAGATATCAGCAGGCAAGCGAAGTAAAGACGGATGTGGACGCGTTGCGAATGTCGGCCGCTACCGCTCTTCTGGCAGGAAAGCCGCGCCGCTGGCGTTGGGTCGGAATTGGTGTCGCAAGTTTCATCGCGGGTGCTTTCGCGACGCCGATTCTTATTCTTGTATTGAACAAGATTGACCAGATGCAGGCACCAAACCGCATTGCCCAAGAGACTTCTGATACAATTGGCATCGCTGCTAAAAAAGAGTGGACTGTGGCCATAGCCAGTAAAAAGAGTGCGAGTGAAGTTGCCGTTGCGGGCACGTCGTTTCCAGAGTTCTCCCTTGAACCACTATTGACGCCATCCATTCCCGCATTTCAAGATCCGGCGGACGAGTCTGTTACCATCTATCCGCCTGTCGATGCCGTAAAGTATGCGGCCGATACGACAAAGAAACCTCCAGTCGATCCAGGACCCGGTATTCTCTTCACCGACTCCATCCCGTCGCTCAATGAAAATCGATTCACGCTGTCCGGCGAACAATTTGCCAAAGTCAACGAAATCCTGAGGAAAGCACACGAGCGGTATTTGAAGGAAGAAGCTCTGCATTCGACAATCACCGTTGATGTGACAGGGGGCCAGACGACAGAGATTCAGCCGTTTCCAGACCGATTGAGATTGCTCGAAAATGATCTCTGGACGAAACTGGATGATGTGATCCCGGTCGAGACTCAGAAACAGTTTCGCGATCATCTGAACCTGTTCCACAACGTCACGGATCGCACTGCCAGGGACAACGACGGCGGCAGGCCAATCGCTGCGAATTCTGAACCAGGCTTGCTTGGTTGGGATCAGAGCCTGCTTCCGATTACGATGCGAATCCGACGGAGCGGTCGATGGTATGATTGGTCGGGTTCATTCTATACCGACCACGCGCTCTGGGAAATTCCACCGACAAAGGCTCCGATTCTCCCATTGACACTCCACCGCTTTCTCCGCGAACCCGGCCCGTGGATCGCGGTCGAAAAAGCCAAGGCGGCCTATGAAACGAAAAACTGGATGCAGGTCGCCGACGCGTTTACTCGAACCGGGCGGTTTCGCTGGTATCTGAGTTCGGAGGCAAGGAGTGACGGCACTGTCAATCGCCTGCCGGAGACCGGCAAAGAGATCTCTCGACTGAACGAGTTATTTGAACGCACCAGACCGCCGATCGAGCAGAGCGAGGAAATCGCTCGACAACTGGAAGAAATCAAAATGCTGATCCGCAGTAACCCCGCCATCGCTGCTGGCGGACTTTGCCAACAGGGCGGGCAAACGTTCTCTGAAGACCTCGGCAAAGCATGGTTTCTGTTGAATGTCATCGCCGCTGCGACGAGACACACGGTTGTGTTCGAACCGGCAACATACAAGCTCGAAGGAGTTCAGATCGACGAACACAACACCGCGACGGGTCAACTTGTTTCACCCGACGGGACAAAATCCGTGCCGATCAAATTCATGTTCCTCGACGACCAATGGAAAATCGACAGTATCGGTTCCGACGAGGAACTGCAGCAACAGGTCCGAATGTCTCAGGAACACCAGAACGGAGACTCACCAAGAGCCGTCGTTGAAGCCTTTCGCGAAGCCATCGCCGATGGACGATTTCAAACGGCCCTGAACTGCATGACTCAGGATGCCGGCAATGAGTGGCTGGGGGAGATGATCGTGGCGATGGTCAAAAGTGGTGGGCTGAGTAATATTCAAAGTCGCCTTCCGGATGCTTTCTATCATCCGGAGACTTATGCGGCAATTCAGCCTGAATATGAGAAGAACCTGAGTTCGCTCTCACCTGAAGCACAGTCAAGGGCCTTCGCCGGTCATTCTTTTGAAGCAATGTTCGCAGCCCCGTCCGTCTCAGCAGAATTGAGGCGTCTGGACGCAATTGACCTTGCGAAGTTAGGCGGGGATCGCAGCCAACTCCTGCAGAAGATTTTCGAATTTCGGCGAGAGAACGGTATTCGAACAACGCTGAACGGGTCACTGTCTGATTTCCGCACGCTGACAGCAACGTCCCAGGAAGGCGTTTGGACGTTTAATTTTGACAATCCCGATACGGGGACGGAATTGCCAAAACCTATCACAGTTCACACCATCCAAATCGACGGCCTCTGGAAACTCAACACCATCATCGACCCCGCCCTGAAGCCATGGCCGTTGGTTGACTATCCCTCGACGCCGGAAACTGCGGCTGAATAATTGTATCTTGGACATTCATGTCCGAGATTCGAGCAAACGACATCAATGGATCAAATGATTTTTGACGTACAACAATTTTTCTACGGGCGAAGCTGGCTGGTGAAGGCGACGGACATGAATGTCCATCCTACGGAGAATTGCAGCTTTGTGATTCATGTAGCTTGGACATTCATGTCCGAGACTCGACCAAACGACATCAATACAGCGAATGTTTTTTGCCGTACAACAAATTCTCATGCGCCGAAGCTGGCTGGTGACGACGACGGACATGAATGTCCATCCTACGGGAATTGCAGACTCTCTTGACTTACGTCGATCCTAGCTTAACAATTTTGCTGGTGGAAAATCTCTTGTCAGAATCTTCCATTTGGTTGAGGCCGAGCCGATGGCTGTCATTGACGCCTTCGAACGAGAACCACCTCCCGGCTTTCGAGGGTTGCAGCCGCAAATACCGATTCGCTTTTATGCTCGGCACTTGCCACATTGGCGTCAGGATGGTGCGACATATTTTGTCACATTTCGCCTCAACGATGCATTGCCTCCGGCGGAACTAGAGATGCTCAGATCGATTCGCCGTCGCTGGGAACTGACTCATCCCGATCCGCGAAGCAAAGAAGAACGGGAGGCCTATGCATTCGCAGTCACGCAGAAGGCTGAAGTCTGGCTCGATCAAGGCTACGGAGCCTGTCATTTCGCGGGAGGCGAAAATGCAACCTTGCTTGCAAATGCACTCCGGCACTATGAAACAAAATGCTTTGCTTCGTGTCTGGTTACAATGCCAAACCATGCGCACGCGATTATGAAGCCCCTGTTAGGATTCGAACTTGAAGAGACTTTGCAGCGTATCAAGGGGTACGTAGCGCGTCATGTCAATCGTCGCCGAAACAAAACCGGAAGTATCTGGGAGCAGGAAAGCTACGATCGCATAATTCGCGACCTGACTCACCTGGAAAGAGTGATTCAGTATATCGGCAGCAATGGCTCGAGAGCCAAGCTGAAGGCTGACTGCTTTCAACGGTGGATACACCCAGAATGGCAGGCGGCTGGCTGGGATTTTTGCGATGATGCTCAGGAGTGATTCATGTAGCTTGGACATTCATGTCCGAGACTCGACCAAACGACATCAATGCAGCGAATGCTTCTTGCCGTACAACAAATGCTCCTGGGGCAAAGTTTTTTGGCGAAGGTGACGGACATGAATGTCCATCCTACGGAGAACTGCGGCCTTTTTCGGTGATTTCTCCTTCTTCGAAAGATTTCTGGACGAAACGCAGTCCGGATTCGCACTATTAAGGCAGGTGCTTTGTTTGTGTTGCGAATCGGGAGAATGTCATGCGTTTGACTCTGCGAACATTGTTGGCGTATCTGGATGATCGGTTGCTTCCGGCGAACGCAAAGGAATTGGGGCAAAAGATTGCGAAAAGTCCTTTTGCCACGGAACTTGTCGACCGTATCCGGGAGGTCAAACGCCGCCGCCGACTTGCGATGCCTGACAAACCGGTCGTGATGATTGATGCGAATCTGATTGCCGAGTATCTGGACGACCAGTTAACACCGGAACTGGTCGCTCGGATTGAGAAGGAAGTACTCGCATCCGATGCCATGCTTGCCGAAGTTGCTTCAGCACATGAGATCCTTGGACTCCTGAGCGATCCGGTCACTGTTGAACCACGACTGCGTGATCGTCTGTACGCGCTTGATCCGACCGGAAAAATCGATGTCGTGCGTGCCTTGGGCGGTGATAATTCGGCGACTTCAGGATCTGCGACAGGCGATGGCAATGAATGGAAGCCGCTTCCTGTGCCAGGTGAATCCATTCGCCGAGTGCCTTTCTTTATCATAGCCGGACTGGCCGTCATCTGGCTCGCAACTGTTATTTCTGATTCTGTTCTGTTCGGCCCTGAAGCCGCGCCACTGGATGTGGCTGTTGCCGTCATGAATGCAGAGCAAAAGGGTGCGGTTGAAAATAATGCACCGCCGGGAGAAGTGCCTGCCGTCGGCCACGACAACGCGCCTGCGGTCGTAAAAATCGATGCGACGTCGAAGACAGGCACGAAAGATAGCGCAAGTGCCGAAAGCACAGCAACCTCGGATGCAAATCCCGATGAACAGCCGAAAATGGACGTTCCTGCCGCAACCACTGTGGACTCAGCCGTTGTTCCGGAAGTGACGCCGCCGATTTCCGTTCCGGTCGTAGCCGCGACCAATGTCCAGCCTGCAATCGTGGATGCAGTGCCAGCAGTCACCGTTGAACCTGAAAAGGTCACAATTCCAGCGAAAGTCAGCGTGCCGTTCCATTTGATGACGAACAACAAGACTTTTTTTGTGTTCGATGAATCAGTCGATCGCTGGATGAAACTGGATCAGATTCCCGGAGGTGAAATCATTTCGACGTTGCGGAACATCGCCGACTGCCAGTCAATTCTTCAACAACGCTGGTTTGCAGTCGCCGAACCGTTCTCAGCGAACTTGACTGCAGGAGATCGTGGCTGGAACGCGATGTTGACTGGCGCGGTGTTGGCGCGATTATCGTCGATTGAGGTTCAGGGGCTGGAGGTCTACTCGGGCCGCATGAAACTTTCCGTCGATGATGCGCAGCCGTGGGCCGAAGACAGCGTGCCAGTGTTCAGCCTGAAGACGGCCGGTGTGACGGCCATGCTTTCAATGCGGTCGCAGGACGCAGTCATTGGGATTGAAGTTGTTCCGGTTGCTAACTCGCTGCTGAAGGAGATTCCACCAGACGTTGCTCCTGCGTCCGCGTCTCAGTTGCTGCATTTAGACGGAGCAGATTTTCGAGTCAGCGTAACCGTTGTGACGGGCCAGGCAGCCATCCGTTTGTCGGGCATCGAACAGGAGGTCGATTTAACGACGGGCAAGGGGCTTTCATGGCTGGCACCGGGTTCTTCAGATTCCGGGGTCGTTTCGTCAATGCCAGAGATTGTCACTCCGGACGACGGCAGCAAGATTACCGCCGTTCCGGCATGGCTGCACGATGAGACAACGTCTGTTCCGGAGGCCGAAGCATTGGACACCCAAATCAAAGATGCCCTTGCAAAAGGCGACGATCCGGCGTTGGCGGTCATTCCGTTGTTATCAGATCGAAACCCGCAGTTGGGCGTACGAGCCGTGTCTGTTCTGACGGCGACGTGTGACGTGGACCGCCTGTTGTCTGCGTTGTTTGAGCCGTTGGATGAATCCGTACATCGGGCAGCAATTGACGGTTTGTCGCAGATCGCCACCCGCTCAGCGGCGGGTCGCAAAACCATTCGAAATGCATTGGAGACGCGGTTACCTATGTCTGAAGTCGAAATCACCGTGTCGCTGCTCGCGGGTTTTGGGGACGCTGAAGCGCGGGATGCGGCATATTGTCAGATACTGGTCGATCTATTGAACAATGACCGATTTGCTACGATAACACTGGGTTTTTATCGAATTCAGAAATACTCAAACGACCGCCTGGGCTATCAGCCCGAAGCCGAATCGACTCGCCGGCGCGATGCCGTGCGTCGCTGGCAGAGATTTCTTGACCGAAATGGCGGAAAACTGCTTCCATAATGCTCGGAATCACAGGCCTGCGGTCGTGACTCGGCTGACTTTTGTACCCTTTGACATTCTTGTCTGGGACCGGATCATGCGATATAAACGGTGAAGAGCAGTTTCGTCGTACAACCGATTTCCTCAATGGGGCGTTGATTGGCCACTCGACGGACATGAATGTCCATCCTACAGAAGACCACTCCGGATTCATGCGACAGTTGACACTTCTGATGATTCTGATCTCATCGACTGCTGATGCATTTGCGTTTCAGCAGTCGGTTCCGGACCGCGGTGCGGATGAGCGGTGGCATCTGGGATATGAGATGTTCCAGATGCTGTTGGAGGAAAAGGGACTAACGCCCGAGCAATCATGGGATGTGGCATTATCGTCGCCGTCTGAAACGGTTGTCGTGGTGTGCGGAGACTTGCAGCAGATTCATCCCCGTGAATGGCTCCGAGCCCGCCGGTTTGTGGCTCAGGGCGGCGCACTGCTGGTGGCGTCGGAAGGGAGTTTCGAGTTCCCGGGTGTCTGCTCGTTCTATTCCGGAGCAGCGACTTCCGGCTATTCACCGGATCGTTATCAGTCCTTTGCCGACTGCATTCGGATTCGCCGCTTGAAGTCCGATGATGAACTGGTCAAAGGTGTGCGCGAGATTGTGGTCAATCGGACGGGTTGGCTTTCTACTCCGGTCGATGATTCACTGGACTGGCAGGTGATCGCGTCGATGCCTGCGACCACGTTGCCACGCGCAAGTCGAAATCAGCCGCTGATTCTGGCAGGGCGCGACGCAGCACCGCAGACGGGGTTAATGATTCTGGTGGCGGATGAAAGTCTGTTCACAAATGGAATGCTCTGGCACGGCGACAATGCGATCTTCGCGATTCAGACGAGCGAATTGCTTTGCCGAGAGGGGCGACGGCAGGTGCTGTTTGTTCGCAACGGAATTCCGCTTCCGGGTTATCGGAAGAGTTCTGGTATGCAGCCGCCAGAGCCGAAGCAGACAAACCTGCCGACGATTCCGCCAGACATCGAACTCCCTGAACCCGATTTTGAGACAAAACTGGCCCTGGCGAATGCAGTGATCGATGAGGTTCAGGGATCGAATCTTGTCAACGAAGTGCTGCGGGATCGCCCGCGACAGATGAGACCACTCGCTTACCTGCGAACCGTGCTGCTGATTCTGCTTGCATTGACGACGTTGTTCGTACTCTGGCGCTTAATGAAAAAGCGTTTGAATCTTCCGGCGCTGCCGAGTCCAAGGTTTATGCAGTCAGTATTTAGCGTCATGTCCGCACGGCAGATTTCGAATTCAGAATTCGGCACGGCCATTGTTGTGCTGGCGCGGGATTTATGTATCGAATTGACCGGATCCCGTACAGAAACTGACTGGATTCGCTGCCTGTCGGAGCGTCCGGCGTCACCGGCGAAAAATCTGAGTCGTACGCAGCGTCGAGAACTCACGGACATTCTGGGGCTTGCCTTACGCGGGGCCACGATCCATTTGTCGCGTCGCAGATTCCAGGCACTGGGCCGGGCTATTAAAGAACTGCGTGACCAGCACCGCGTGTCGCCAATTGTCTGAACTGCACGGCGCTTGCCTTCCTTCTGAACAGGATTCAGGTCACCGCGATCATGCGGTTGACGGCGTTGAGCTTCAGCACCTTTGAGTAATGATTCACGCTCACGCCCGGGGCGATTTCTGTAGGAAAATTCAGCAGCATTTCCGTGCATCCCAGCGTGTTGTGGGCGATGAAGGCCAGTCGCAGGCAGGAGATTGCAGTCTTCCCATCGGACGCAGTCGCATCAGGAACCAGGACTGGTCCTGTATCAACCTGATAGAACATTTCTCGTTCGCTCGCGTTGATTACCTTGACTGGGTACTCAAGGAAAACCTGCGAACCATCGGAGAGTAAGAATTCGGTCTGTGAAACCAGCGGGCGATTGGTGAGCACAGCAGCGACAATCTCTTCAGTCGTCGTCAGCAGTTGCCCTGATGCTTCGCGCAGATCAATATTCATGTCCGTGAACGCTTCTGAGCACTTTCCTGCCTGGCGTTCAGGCTGTGGCCCCAGTGTCGGAGGACTGAGCATGACTCCGCAGTTGTTCCGGTCCCAGCTCTTGACGACCAGGAATTCATCCCTGGATGCGATCAGGCACATATCAGCCGCTGGATTATGCCAGATGTTTTCGCGTACGTGAACCTGTTCGGCTTTGCACGAGGCACCCAGCACATACTCGATAGTTTTCGCCGCAGCACCCAGCCCGTTTGTAATTCGACAAACACATTCCAGCGGAAAGCGTGCATTGTTCAGCGTAAACGGCGGCGGCTGGCTGACTGTTCTGGGTTGAGTAATATTCAGATCAATCCGGAATCGAACAAATGATCGATAGAAGTCCGTGACCAGAAGGCGGCTAACCGCGGTATCAAGAGCTGTGTGCATTCTGAAACTGTGCTTTCCAACTGACGAATTGTAGTACCAAATTTCTGCGGTCACAACCAGTTCACGACATGCGCTGAACAATATCGCAAAGCGGTCGCGAATTCTTCCAGGTCAGGACAGTTCGGGAAACAGCAAGCGGCGGCAACCTCCTGGTAGTCCCGGAAAAATGGTATTACAGTTCGCAAGGCGTTGCAGACAGCGCGTTCGCTGCTTGTAGAAACCCTGCTTTCAAGGAACAAACAAATGAGACAGTGTCGAGTCAAAGCCAGGAGCACGGCAGTCATGAAGGCGTTACGACGATTCTGGATTCTGGGCTGGTTCTTGCTTGTTACTGGCTCTTCTGCCATGGCTCAGCAGTCACCGATTGAGATCGGTTCGCGTCGTGAACTGTTTCTCGATCAATATCTGATCGAGAAGCTGGATCACGCACGGCTGCAATTGCACGAACCTCGGGACGAAGGGAGTGTGCTCAGGTTCGATCAGCCCTGGGAAGGGATTCACTGCGGCTATTGCACGATAATCCGCGACGGAGCGATGATGCGGGTTTATTATCGCGGCATGCCAGCGGCAACCGTCGATGGAACGGCGGGCGAAGTCACCTGCGTCGCCGACTCTAACGATGGCATCCATTGGACGAGGCCGAAGCTCACTCTGTTCGAGGCCAGTGGCCAGAAAGAGAACAACGTCGTCCTGGCTGGCGACCCGCCGTTCTCGCACAACTTCAGTCCGTTTATCGACACGCGACCGGATTGCCCTCCGGAACAACGCTACAAAGCGCTCAGCGGACTGGATACCAGCGGGCTGCTTGCCTATGTGTCGGCTGATGGGCTGCACTGGACAAAGCTGCGAGGCGAACCGGTCGTCCCTCGCAGGGCTCCGTTCAAATTCGATTGGATGTTTGATTCACAGAACGTCGCCTTCTGGTCGGAATCTGAGCAAAAGTATGTCTGCTATTTCCGCGTCTGGAATGGCGTTCGGACCATCGCGCGCTGCGAGAGTTCTGACTTCGTGCAGTGGAGCGATCCGGTGCTGATGAGCTACGTCACTGGCGGCCAACCCTCCCCGACAGAAGAGCTGTACACGAACCAGACGCATCCGTACTTCCGCGCTCCGCACCTGTACATCGCCATCGCGGCCCGTTTCGTGCCCGGTCGGCAAGCCATCAGTGACGAGGAAGCCGCCGCACTTCATGTCGCCGAGGGTTATCACAAGGACTTGTCCGACGCCGTGCTGATGACCACACGCGGTGGCCATGTTTACGATCGTACCTTCCTGAGTTCCTTCATTCGTCCGGGCATCGGCGCAAGGAACTGGGTCTCACGGACCAATTATCCCGCTTTGGGCATCCTCCAGACCGGGCCGACGGAGATGTCGATCTACACGAACCAGGACAATGCCCAGCCGACTGCCCATTTACATCGCTACTCTCTGCGTCTCGACGGGTTTGCCTCAGTTCACGCTGATTACGGCGGTGGGGCGCTGCTCACAAGACCGCTCAAGTTCTCGGGTAGTCGTTTGGATCTGAACTTCGCGACCTCTGCCGTGGGCTCGATCCGCGTTGAAATTCAGGACGAGAGCGGTCACCCGATTCCCGGCTTCGAAGCTGCGGATTGCGTGGAAGTCATTGGAAACGAGATCGATCGCACGGTGAGCTGGAAGTCCGGCAGCGATGTGAGTTCCCTCGCTGGCAAAACTGTTCGGCTGCGATTCGTCATGAAGGACGCCGACCTGTACGCCATGCGGTTTGCCTCAGAAAGTCGCCAGGAATGAGTGATCCGCACCATGTTCTGATTGTTGGCGTCGGTTCCATCGGCGAGCGGCATTTGCGTTGCTTCCAGGCAACGGGGCGAGCTGAGTTGTCATTTATTGAGATCAATGACGCACTCCGTACCACGATCTCCGAACGCTATGGCGTTCGCGGTTTCGCCAATCTTGAAGCGGCGATGGCGGATCACGCCGATGCGCGTCAACATCCCGCCGGGCGGGTCACAGCAGCTGTCATCGCAACGCCCGCGAATCGACATCTGGAGATTGCCACACAACTCGCTGAAGCCGGCATCCACCTGCTGATTGAAAAGCCGCTCAGCACCAGCACCGACGGAGTCGAACTGTTGACACGCGTGGTCAGCCAGCGTGGTCTCGTGGTCGGTGTGGCCTATGTCCTTCGCTGTTATCCGGCGCTGGCGGCGATGCAACAAGCCGTTTTGAGCGGTCGGTTCGGAAAGCCTGTCGAGATTGTGGCCGTCTGTGGTCAGCATTTTCCAACCTACCGCCCCGCGTATCGCGACACTTACTACGTGGACCGCGCGACGGGTGGTGGAGCGATCCAGGACGCGCTGACGCATGTTCTGAATGCGGGTGAGTGGCTGGTCGGCCCGATCGGTCGACTCGTGGCGGATGCCGCTCACCGAGTCCTTGCGGGCGTGACTGTTGAAGACACTGTTCATGTGCTGACGCGCCACGGTGATGTGCTTGGCAGTTACAGCCTGAATCAGCATCAAGCGCCGAACGAAGTCACGATCACAGTCATTTGCGAAGGTGGCGCCGTCCGCTGGGAAACGCACGCCCAACGGTGGCGGTGGATGATGCACCCTGACGAACTTTGGCATGATGAACCGCACGAACCTCAACCGCGTGACGCCGCGTTCGTGACGCAGGCCAATCGATTCCTCGATGCCGTGGAAGGCCACACGTCATTGCTTTGCAGTCTGGAGGACGGCGTGCAGACATTGCGCGTCAATCTGGCCGCACTGGCGAGTGTTGATCATGGTTGCTGGCAATCGATAAGAAAAGGGGTCAGGAACCAATAGTGCGGAGCACCCTGCGGGCCATTTGGCTATTGGTCCTGTCCCCTTTTTTAAAGCCTCAAAGCACAAGTCACTTTTTTTTGGAAATCAATATGCCGGTTTCACTGAGCGACTTCTCACCACACGATCAGCAGATTTGGGACGAGGAGCTTCAGGACTTCGTCCCGGATCGTGTATTCGACGCCCACATTCATATGTTCCATCCCGAGCATGTGAGGGCATCTTCGCCGTCATCGCCAAATCCGTGGGGTTTCGCAGACTTCAGCATGTTGCGCCAGTGGGCGGCGAAATTATACCCCGATCGTGAAACACATTTTCTCGTGCTGGGAACACCGGCGCTCGGGATCGACGTCAAGAATCACAACCACTGGTGCATCGAGCAGGTCCGACAGGATCCGCAGTCTCGCATGAATCGACTGGTGACGCCGGCATGTCGCGTGCAGGACATCGAACGTGATGTGTTGGACCAGAACGATCGCCTAGGTTGACCGGCACACATCAATTCAGGAACCGTGACGAATCTGTACCGCCCACTCAATCTGTCCAGCACGATCTCCAGCGCCTGCAACATGACGCGACGATCAGGCCATGATGTGTGCTCGGCATCGACACCGTGCGCGGCCTTCCCCTTATCGAACAACGTGTCATGGAGGAGCACGATTGCTCCCGGCTCGACGGTTCCCAGAAGATACTGACTGAGCACCGCCGGATCCGATTGATACCAATCTCCACTGTTCACGTTCCATCCCACCACTTCATAGCCCATGAACGACGCTTCTATCCGGGAGGCCACCGTCTGTTCGCCGTATGGTGGACGAAAGAGACGAGCCGCATAGGGTCCAAGCACG
>JBBJME010000004.1:0-58777 GCA_037719765.1 Planctomycetaceae bacterium | reverse complement strand
CTTATACGGACGGAAGGTCATACCGCAGTTCTTGAATGTGAGTTGGCTTTTTAGGATGTCGCCACGCTTCTTGAACACGTCTTCGAGTTCAGCCCGCACGTCCGGCACCTTGGCCAATAGACGAGACTGAATCACTTCATCAGCATTCGCACTGGAGAGGGTTAGTGGTGGAAAGAACCTTCCTTGAATCTTTGAAAAGTCTTGTTTCCTGGTTTTCCCCATGTCACCCAGAACCGTGTCCATATCGGCCTGTGAAGTGACAACGACCCAAGCCCGGCGACGGCAGATCGTCCCCAATTCTTCAGTGATGGTTTGTAGGTTGAGCATAAGGTGCGAGTCATTTCCGATGAACTGACCAACCTCATCCACCAGAAACACCACTCGATGCTGCGGACCTTTTGATTCCAAATATTCCTTGACCCATTTGCAAAAGTTTTCCACTGACATGGAGAAATTGTCTTCTGCTCCGTCAATCCATTTTTCGGCAGCGGCCTGACTTTGGCCAAGGGCTTCGCTTAACGCTTTTACCACTTCATCCCGATTGAATTGATAGGCATCCCGTTCCGCAACCCAGTCCAACCCCGTGTGCTTTTCATAAGCAGCATGAAACGCCTCCAGCTTCCCCTTGGATTCAAGGTGTCTTTCCATATGAGCAATGTGTGGATGATCGCCACTGTAACCCTGCAACTCATTCAAGACTTTGAGAAAGACCCGCAGAATCAAATCACGTCCCGTGCTGCTGCCGTGATCGGCTTTACTGTCGATGTTGAACAGGATGACATCGGTGTTAGCGACGACCGCCCGTTTGATGTCTCCAAAGAGCATGGCGTCTTTCACCTTGCTCTCAAAGAAATCCACTGCCTGTTTGCTCTGGCCGTTGTTCGTATGCGTGCGATTGTGGAGCAGGTACGACAGCACCTTCAAAAAGTGCGACTTACCGGAGCCAAAGAAACCCGAAATCCAGATGCCCATCTTGCCGGTCGCATCAGGATTCTTCCCCTGGTCCACGGATTCCAAATACCACGAGATGAACTTGCGGAAATGCTGGTCAAGTTCTCGTGTGATGACGAACTCATCCAACTCCTGCCAAACGGAGGAGTCGTCGAGTTGGTCAGCCTTCACGACGCCGTTGATGGGCCGGAAGATGTCACGTTCAAACAGGTTCTTGATGAGCATTGTGGGATCGCCCTGACGATGGATTACTGCGGAACCAGCTTGAAGGCCCGGTAGTAGTTGTTGCTTTTGATTTTGCCGAACAGCCGAAGCGACTGCCCGTCGTATCGGCCTGGGTAGAACATCACGAGTGGTGTCTTCCCCATGACCGGCTGAAGGTTATTCAGCAGCGTGTGTGAACGAAGCAGCGGCCAAACGCTGCCGACGCCAGACACAATCACGAGGTCGTGCTGCTCTGGCTTGGCGACCTCGGCAAACACGGCACTGAGTTTGGATTCGTGAAGCGGGCCAGCAAGGGCCTTCCTTAGAGCCTCATCACCTTTCTCACTCTGCATCTGGATCGCCTTGTCGAGCAACTTGCGGCTCTTGAGGTAATCCATCACGAAGTCGAACAGGTCGATGTGTTTGACTCGCAGGCCGTGCTTCTGTTTCGGAATGTGGTCGAGCAACGTGCGCAGGTAATCCCGCACTCGCACTTCATCTTCTGGCGGGTAGTCGAAGATGTAGAAAGCGATCTCATTGCCGATACCACTGCCGCTGAGGAATTCATCGGAGATGATCCTGGGCAGAATCTTGTTGAGTCGTTCGTTGAGGGGATCGCTCATGGGGCCACCTGAATGCAACGCAGGACATAATCTTCTTTGTTGGCCTTCAGATAACGAAGCACCTGATCGGCAACGTGGACTGTTTGCAGTTTGAGGCTGCGTGTGTTCTCGATGAAACCCGCCTGGGCAAGCATCTGATACACCGATGAACGGAGCCGCCTCTGTGTCGTCTCGTTCCACTGCGGCATTTCGGGATCACGCTCCCGACAGCCTTCGGGTAATCAGCGAACAGTTTTGGCGACAACGCCGGGCTGAATAGCCGGTACTGTTCGGCGACCACAATCTCCAGGAAGTCACCGAGCAACGGGCTGTGTTTCACGGCGGCGGCGAGACTGTGAGCGAACCGGCCTTTGCCGTCACGGACGAGTTTCCACAATTCAGGCCCCATTGTTTCGAGGCGACCACGAATCAACGTGGTGAGGCGACGGGCTGTGGCGGGATTGCGAGCCTGGAGGACGTTCTTCGTCACGATGGCGTCCTTCCAGCCTTCGGCATCGACTTGGCGCAGCAGCAAATCGGCAATGAGTCTGCTCTCTGGCAGCTTCAACGCTCCTGCTGTGATGTCTGCCTTGTATTTCATTTCCGCCACTTCGATCATTTCCAATTCATCCGTGAGATCAGTTCGCTGTCTTTCACGCTACACCATCCCTTCCAAAATCTTGCGGCTGCACGATGGCAATGACCCTACCCGGAACTTTGCGAGCCTCAACCACGGCGGCACATGCTTCAAGGCTGCGCCCCTGAGATTGCCACTGGCTCAAATCTTCCTCGGCACTTCCATCCGTTTGGGGGTCAGCGTCGAATAGTCTGTGAATCACCGAATCGACCGGCACCCGCATGTTCGTTGGAATCGTGAACCGTATTGATTGTGCGGCTTTGTTCTGAATCACCTTCACGGCCCGCAGTTCACCTGGTGGTGGGTCGTCATCGAACAGACTCTTTGTGGCCAACTTGCGCTTCACTTCTTTCTTGTGGGCAAGCGTGGCTTCCAGATAGACCACCTGATTCGTCACTCGGCGTGTGCAGGCAAACAACGTGGCCTGAAAACTGGCGGCGGGAAAGGCGTTGGCGATGATCGACTCCACCACACCAAAGGTCAGGTGTCGCTGGCCGTCGCTGGCCGACTGAAAGGCAGGATCGAAGAGTGGTTCACAGAAGCCGACGTGACCAGCGATCTCATCCATCATGCGTTCGATTGGATCATGTTCGGAACGGTAGAACGGCTCCAGCATGTCAGCGTGAGTGGTCAGGCGATGGGCGATCTCATGCCACCGGGTGAAGAATCGTCGAGCCAGCTTGCTTCCCCGACAGTCGATGACAGCAACGAAGCGATCAGGGTCGCCATCTTCGACATTCCGCCGCACCAAGCGCCGTAGGTGAGGTTGTCGTCGTCATCGAACTTGGTCGAATCGCACCGAAGACGAATTCTTCTTGCCCCGTGCATAGACTTCTTTTAGTCGTTCCCAATCGTCGTCGGTCCTGATTTCCTCGAAGACCATCTGGAGCTTTTGAGTGACGAGCGATTCAAGGGCGTCGATGTTCGGAACGCCACCGACTTCAGCGACCCAAGCGTCAAGGCGACTATGGCAATAGCCGAGAATGCTGTCTACAGGCGCAGCACCACCGACGCCGAGTTCATCGGCGAGCGAGACGATTTCAGGTGCTTGGTCCCAACGAGTCATTCGTCTTCCAGAAACTCTCGCACTCCCTCGTAAAACTTTTGCCAGTCCACCGCCTCAAGACCGTCCTTTTTCTTGGCACTGCGATGAGCCACGATTTGTTTGTGCATGTCCATAAGCATCAAAGTTTGTCGCAGGGACAACCGTGCGTCGGCAGCAAAGTTTGCTAACGATGATGGAATGGAAACCTCAGTTTGCTTCTCTCCACTGGCCTTGCCGGTCATCAGGAAATCAAGCGAGACGTTCAAAGTGCGGGCAATATCGAGCAGGTTGGAAGCACTAACGCTTCGCTTCCCGTTCTCCAGTTCCGACAAAAAGCTCTTGGAAAGCCCGGCCTTGGTGCAGAGTTGTTCCTGCGTCCAGCCGATCTCCAGTCGCCTTTGCTTGATCCGTTCTCCTACGCCACTTGACACAAATTACTCCTTGACCGGGCGAAGTATTCAAAACGATCGCCAAACAACTGAAAGCCAGAGTACAGAAAAACCAGAGGATTTCAACCAATCGTCGTATTGACTTCCTGTTTTGCGAACATTAGCGTATGTCGGTACATTCGGAGAATATGCCGAAAGGCTGGTTGAGGATGCTGCGAGAGGCTGAAGATCAAGCAATCCGAAGAGACGATATTCACCGATCACAGAGAACAGTGTTCAAAGAGGAGCAAATATGGCAAGGACGAATCCACCACCAAAAGAATGGAAGATTCTGCTCGCTCGGTCGGGCGGTGTCTGTGCGTTTCCAAGGTGTGGCAAGGGACTAATCGAACCAGGAAATGACGAGGACGACGATTGCCCACATCGTCGCTGATAGCCGCCAAGGCCCTCGTGGTGACAGTGAATTAACTGAAGCGGATCGTGACAAGCATCCAAACCTTGTACTGTTCTGCCAGAATTGCCACGACCGAGTTGACAAACAAGCCCGCACTTTCAGCGTGCCGGTCCTGAAGCGAATCAAAGCTGAACACGAAGGTCGAATCGCTTCACAAACATCTTCTCCCGCAAGCACTCCGGGTGTCGAATTCAAGCAGGAACGAATCTTGAGTTCACTGCTACCCGTGTCACACATTCCACGGGCAGTCTTTGCTGCCCCATGCGGCTATGGCGACCGCCAAGATCAAATCGTCAAGCAGCATCTCAATTACCCGGACGACTCGGACGAGATCATTCGGTTTTTGATTCGAGAGAAGACCCTTTACTCATTTCACGATTTGCGGCATCCAAATGGCCCGTTCGCCCCGGTTATCAACGTCAGTCAGGTCAAGAAGTACCAATCGGAAAAGTTCTGGAGTACAGCGGAAGGGCATCGCCGCTTCGTCACCCTGTTAAACCGTGCGATGTACAAACATACCGACCGTCTCGGAATTCGCTTCGATCCGACGCATCAACGCTTCTATTTTCCAGTCTTGAAGTTGGGGGTGGACCGATCAGTAAATTACCGGCCTCTCAACCGACAAACCGAAAGTCGTCAGGTGGCGTGGGAAGAGAAACGAAAAAGCACTGGTGAAGGGAAGGGATTTTGGTGGCATCTTGCCGCTGGCCTGCGATTCCATCGTACAGCCGACGATCAATGGTGTCTCAGTATACGCCCGGAGCGTCATCTTACGACAAATGGCGAGATACCCTTGCCGCCCGAAAAGATCGGACGCAAGGTGACTCGGCTCAAAGCAAATATGTTTAATGACAAGTACCTCAGCGAAGTGAACTTCTGGCGAGACTTTCTCTCCAATGGTTCGCCCCGTTTCGTACTGGATTTCGGTAGTCAGTCTCTCGCTGTCTCCACAGATTTCCTTTCCTTCGATGTATCGTGGCCCGGTATTCCGGGTGACGAGATTTCTTTCAAGAACCAATTCTATGAAGAAGACCTCTTCACGCTCGCCACGCTCGACTCGTTCAAAAAAGGAGACGACGACATCGAATGGGATGACGCCGACGACTACGACGACATCGCCGAGGCCGTCTGAACCACTGCCGTCGAAACTGCTTCCTCTGGAGCTATCTTCTCCGAAGACATCAGCAGAGTGGATCGACGAGCCTGACTTAATCTTTGCCAATGGCGGTTTGGCAGTTGATCCAAAAGTCGGAATCTCGCTCTACGGGCCGAGGTCGCTCGGAACCTCTCGACACAGAAGCGGAATCCACATTGGCTTCATCGGCACCAGCGAAACTGTTGCAAAGGCACGATCTCTCTATGAAAGATGCGGCCAAGGGATTGACGGCAACGATGAATACGATCCGTTTCCTGGTTGTACCCCCGGATCAGGGATTCCGCTGTGATTTGACCACCGAGCAGTCCGAGATCATTAGGCAACACGAATTCGATCAGATACTCAGCGTTCGAGGTAGTCGTCAAAAGTTTGAAGCCTTGCTGAGTGTGTTGGACCAGAAGTTGTACCTCATCAGTGAGCGACACCAGCCACTCGACTGCATTGTACTTGCATTGCCGGATGTGCTATTCCAAAAATGCCGTAGTGTTGAGTACAGCGAAACAGGTGTCGGCAAGGTTTACAGGAATCTTCGTCGCTCGTTCAAAGCCATTGCGATGAAGTACGAAAGACCAACACAGATTCTGCTTGAGAAGACCATCGACAACTTTGGAACAGACAAGACGACGGTGCATCCTTCGCAAGTGGCTTGGAACCTGTTTACTGGCATGTATTTCAAGGCTGAAGGTCTTCCTTGGGGGCCAACTGGACTGAGGCCCGGTAGTTGCTATGTCGGCATCAGTTTTTTTCGCCCGCTCGGTGACTCGTCTTCGCTGCGCACCAGTGTCGTACAAGCATTCGATGAGAATGGCCAAGGACTGGTTTTGCGGGGACACAAGTTCCATTGGGATGAAGAGAAGTACGGCAAATCACCACATCTTCCTGCCGATCAAGCGAAACACCTGATCGACATGGTGCTGGAGCAGTACAAATTGGAAAACGGCGACCGACTTCCTCATCGAGTGGTGATTCACAAAACGTCTCGGTTCGAGCCAGAGGAACATCAAGGCTTCAAGGAGGCATTACGTCAAGTAAGTGAGATTGACTTGGTGTCATTTGCACCCACGAGCGACGCACGATTACTGCGAACCGGAAAGTACCCGCCGCTACGAGGCACGGTTTTCCATGCGGGCGACATCTCGTACTGCTACACGAGCGGTTACATTCGTAGTCAAGGATACCCTCACGGCCATGTTCCGTCCCCATTACAGATTGCCGACCACAAAGGAGATACCGAACGTACTGAGTTGCTTCGAGAAGTGCTTGTACTCACGAAGATGAATTGGAATTCGGCGAACATGTTCGGGCTAATGCCGATCACGCTCCGTTTCTCACGTCTCGTTGGCGATGTACTTCGAGAAGTCCCGGAAGATCAGAAGCCGAAGACAAAGTACAAATTTTATATGTGAGCTAAAAGGTGTTTCGGGTTGGATGGCGATGTACTTGGATGGAGGGGTGCGGCCAGGGTATGAGTTGGTGTGGGGCAAGAGGGTGAAGAGACAGCATGAGCGAACCAGAATTCATTGACCCCAGTAAACTCCGACCAGCGCCGATTCGGATGCCGGTGTGTGCCATCTGCGGGCGGGAAGTCGAACGTGTCACGAGCGACCACATCCCACCCAAGAGCATGTTCGGAACGAAGCCGAGCAATTTGATTACTGTACCCGCATGTCCCGACTGCAATGGCGGATCGAGTACCGACGACGAGTATTTCAGACTGATCGCTTCAGAAGTCGATACAGCTACTCACCCGGACGCTCAGAAGGCGAGCGAGGCCAACAGGACTGACGCCTGACCAGGCTTGGTAGACTTCCCATCGATGCCGCCCAAACCAACGATGACCGTCTCGCCGTTTGGGTTCAGCAAGTGCGTCCCGCTGGCGGCAAACGCTGCTACACCGTCCGCAACGATCGGCAATCGTTCCTCATGGAGTGCTTTCCAGGTGGCACCAGAGTCGTCTGTTGTGAGAAACTGAACCTTGCCTTTGATTGGATCACCCATCAGCCATCCGTAATTCCCGGTCTGATCAAACGACATCCCATCGAAGAATGCATTCGGATCAGGATGCTCGTACACGATGGTCCACGAGGTGCCTCCATCGGTTGTTCGGTACAAGCGATCGACATCTCCGGCACTCATGATGACCGCAGTGGATTCGTCCCACGCCTGAATATCACGAAAATCAGCCGCGTCAACGCCGGGCGGTCCAACGGATTGCCATGAGCTGCCGCCATCCGTTGTTCGGATCACGGTTCCTTTGGCACCACTGGCCCAGCAGCAGGTATCGCTTACCGCACAGACGCCTCGCAGACTCACATTGACGCCGGAGTTTTGAAGCTCCCAGACATCGTCCTGCCCTGCAGCAACCGACAAACACAGGAGCAGTCCAACCGCGGACAGGACAGTGAGCGATCCAGGACCATTTTTTTTGCGATTCAGCCTCATGAGCGTGCCCCATCTTAATTCGCGTCGAGGAAGCCGAGGCTCTGCATCCATTCGGCGCAGCGTCGAGGCCCCCATGCTACTTGAATTCGACTCCAGTCACAGGCGTAGAGGTCCCGCAGCAGTCCAAATTTACGTACTCGCTCAGCCGCTCCTGAACAAGGGCGATTGCAACGGCAATCATCATTGCGATCAGTCAGCACACCTGCAAACGCCCGTGCAGTCCGCATTGGTCGGCGGTCTTGCACTTCGGATGAATTGATCTGGCTGGGGAAACTCCCAAAAGGGGCAGTCCCACATCCAACGGCTACCGGAAAGAGAGAACAACGGCGATGCGGTGATCCCTTCCACTTGCACCTGCGTGCTCCAAGGGGAGTTCGCGGGACTCTTGAGACGCCGAGCCGGTCCATGTTGCTGATCGATGTTTGCGGCCGTAGGCGTAACGTGTTTGAAGGGTCTCCAAGACGCTCAGGCATCAATGATAACGCTGGCCCAGCCCACTCCTCTGCAATCTCCCAGCCCACCATGTTTCCCGTCATTCTATGGTCATCAAATAGCACACATAGAAATCTCCATCATGACAAAAAACACGCGGCTGAGCAGAGGCAGGTCTGGGCTGAGCTCGCCTGCCAGAAAACGACTGCCCCCCCCTGTTCTATTGCGAGGGCCTGGCGCGGCATTGTGTGCGATCCTACGGCGCGAATATATTTCCGCATTCTTTGGAATTGTTTCCAGGAATGCAGCAGAGAGCTCATCGCATGCAGCATGCAGCAGAGAGCATGCAGCAGAGAGCATGCAGCAGAGAGTATGCAGCAGAGAGCATGCGGCAGAGAGCTCATCAAACGAAGAAACGCCAGGCAATGGCCTGGCGTTTCGATCGGTTCAGTATGTCGAACAACTACGCAATTGACATCTGAATCCATTCAGTATCACGAGTGTCAGTTCCGGCAAGAAACTGAGCCAGAATTCCGGCGCCAGTTAAGCCGGATTGGAATTTGGTGATTCCGGTTTGGCTGATGGGCTCGGTACGATCAGGGCTGAGGCAGCGTATGGCATGAAAGCGCCTCGGAGCAGAGTTAGCGCTCAACTCCGAGACTTGACCTTTTGGGACACAACTCCCATCGGCCATCACGATTGATCTATCGAACGACAGTGTTCAAGGGCGCTGCTCCCTGGCGGCGGATTTGTCTGCTGAAGGGGTGCGACTGTCTTTGATCCGCCACCCGTTGCAGCGGTTCTGTTCGTGTGAGTGCCGTGACGCGAATCGTCGCTGGGAGGTTTGGCGAGCTATCAGTGTACCGGGCGACGGAGAACGGCAAATATGACGATGCGAGTGGCCGCAACCGAGCTCGAATGTGGGCGAAAGAGCGTCGTCTGCAGACGGCCGCCTTCTGCAGATGCCGCCGCAGCGACGTCCGCCGAGCCAAAGGTGGGCCATCACAAAGATGAAATTTCAGAAAAATCCTGTTGTTTTCGGCCGGGCTGCTATGTCCGGTTTCCAGTGACCACTCGTTCGCCGCGGCAGTGTTTCTGCAGTTCGGCCTGCCGCAACGCGTTACGTCGCGTCCGCCAGCGTGAGTCGCACTGGTTTCGCCGACTGGGAATGAGTTCCCGGCATCGCGGTCCACCGGCCGATGACGTCGACTGAGCCGGGTCGACTGTCTGTCGCATATTTCGCCGAGTCGAACGCTGCATAGACTGTCCGGTCACCAGCGAACAATCGCAGGGCACAACGGGTTCCAGAAAAGAAGCCCGGTGGGGAGTCTCCGGACGCCATGCGCACCGGCCTCCCCATCGGCTTCGATCCGGCAACTGTCTGCTGTTGTGTTCGACCTCAGTGACTGAATCCGCGGAGATCATTGCCATGTCCCATGCCGCCTGGCCGGAAGAGACCACTCGAGCCCTGCTGCTCTCGGAGTTCGACGAACGATTCCGACGTTACCGACTCTCGGTCCCGGAAGCCGAACGCGCACTGGTGGATTCACTGAAGCGATATGGTCAGATGGCTCCGGTGGTCGTCAGCGTCTGTGACGGAGAATTTCTGCTGATCGATGGCTTCAAACGACTGGCAGCAGCCCGTTCGATCAAAGGCTTCGACACGCTGCGAGCGCGATCCATCGAATGCGACGAGCGATCGGCGAAGGCCGCCCTTTATAATCTGAACCGGGTTGGCCGCGGCGTGCAGGAGATTGAAGAAGCGTGGATCGTGCAGGCTCTGATCCGGGAAGACGGCCTGAGTCAGGTCGAGGTGGCGGAACTGTTGAGCCATCACAAGAGCTGGGTCTGCCGACGACTGGCTCTGCTGGAACGTCTTTGCACAGCCGCTCGGGACGACCTGAGTCTGGGACTGCTGAGTCCGACTCAGGCGC
Organism: Planctomycetaceae bacterium; assembly: GCA_037719765.1. Classification (GTDB taxonomy): domain Bacteria; phylum Planctomycetota; class Planctomycetia; order Planctomycetales; family Planctomycetaceae; genus SXXK01. The sequence goes on along the minus strand of JBBJME010000004.1, from coordinate 48,531 downwards.
GCCAGCTGGTGCGGTTGCCCGCGGGCAACCAGATCGATGCTCTGTCGGTGGCGCGCCGCGAATCGCTCAACGGCGACGAACTGCGAGGCGTCATCGATCTGCTGCTGGCCAGCGGCACCAGCGAGAAGAGAGCGTTCGTGCTGGAGAAACCGCGACTGGCACTTGAACAGGCTGCAGGGCTCGTGGCCCGCAGCTGGGACCCCCGGCTGAGTCCCGGCGGAAACCGCATTCACAAACAGCTGGGTCATCTGCTGGAGCAGCTCAGTCGCCTGGAGAACTGGCTGTCTCACCGCGGTCGCAGTGAACTGGCGGCGTGCGACGCATCGATCCTGCGTCCGTCATTCGAGAACGTGATCCGTCAGAGCACTCAGGTGACCGCGCTGAGCGGCGACTTTCTGCGGGCCTGTTTTCCCGATTGGGAAACAAAAACAAAAGCTCCGTCGGAAACTCCGTCAAAGGAGAAATCGGCATGACCCCGGAACAGCGTCATGAGATCATTCATCGGTTTCACAGCGGCCATTCGATGCGAGGCATTGCGAAAGATCTGCAGCTCTCCCGGCATACGGTCAGCCGGGCGCTGCGGCAGCACACAGTCGATCGCCGCAAAGGCTCTTCGTCCGCCGATTCGCCCGTGCCTCCGGAGTCGCGCACCAGCAAACTGGACGCTCACAACGCAAAGATCGGGAATCTGCTGGAGCGTTATCCGAAGATCACCTCGAAGCGCATCCTGGAGGAAATTCATCGACCGTCATGCAGAGGAAAGGTCGTCATTGCTCGCGCTGCCCAAGTCGGCATACGAAGTCCACGAAGTGGTTTACCGCGTGGTCGATGCAGAAGGTTTTGTGGCGTGCGAAGGCAATCGTTACTCGGTCCCCTGGAAACGAACACATCCGGGGGAAGTGCTGGCGGTGAAGATCACGGACACCGAAGTGATCATCTACGGCCGCGACTATTCTGAAATCGCACGGCACGGACTGTTTCTGAAAACTGCGCGAGGCGAAGTGCGTGAAGATCCGGCTCATCGTCCGCCTCGCGAAACGCGGCTGCGCCGGGACGTGCTGCAGGGGCGCTTTGCGGAATTTGGCGACGTAGCGACACGATTTCTGGATGGACTGTGGCAGGCGCAGCGGCAGGCGCCTTCGCAGGCGGCGCTGATTCTGGAACTCTCGGGCCTCTACCGCCGCCCGGACTTCATCGCCGCGCTGGAGCGAGCAGTCCGCTTCGGTGCGTACTCGCTGTCGAGCGTGCGGCGGATTCTGGAAATCAATGCACGTCCGAAGTCCGCGCTCGAAAGTCTGCTCGATTCGCCCGGTGAACCGCTGACGAGTCTGTCGGACATCTCCGCTCCGCCCCGTCCCACGTCGGCTTACCAGTCCCTGCTGTTTCCGGAAGCTGACGATGAAACAGCCAAATACAATGAGAAAGACAAACCAGATGAAGCACCCACACAGGACATCGGGACCAAAGAAGACACCCCGGCGGCCACAGCTTACAAAGACGACAAGTGCGTCCCGGAAAACGAGTGTTGGTCGAACGCTCAGTGGGCCGACAAGCCCGCCCGTGTCGGCGAGAACTCCAGCGCCAGCGAAGACCCCTGCATCGGCGAAAACTCCGCCGACGACGGGGATACTGACCCCGGCATGCCTGCGTGAAGAAATCCTGTCGGCGCTGTGCGCATTGCGAGTCCCTGTCTCACACGAGCAGCTCGATGCAGCGCTTCAGACCGCCGAATCCCGCGGTGATTCTCACCTGGCATTTCTCTGGGAACTGCTCGGAACGGCGGCGGCCGACCGACAGGAGCGTGCGATCGCCCGCCGTATCCGCGAGGCACGCTTCCCGAATCAGGGCTCGCTGGAAGATTTTGACTGGTCGTTCAACGCCGCCGCAATTGATCGAATTCAGATCGAACAACTGGCGACCGGTGACTGGGTCGAACGCTTCGAGAACCTGGTGCTGCTGGGCCAGTCGGGAGTCGGAAAATCCAGATTGCTCGAAGGGATCGGTCGGCGTTTGTGTGTGCTGGGCAAACGTGTGCGTTACACGACCAGCGGCGACCTGATCACCCAACTGATCGCATCGCTGGCGGATGGAACACTGCCGCGGCAGATCTCGTACTGGACGAAGTTCGACCTGCTGATCGTGGACGAATTCGGACTCGACTATGTGGAACGGCGACTGGATCCTCAGGCCGGTCACTTACTCTTCAAAGTGATCGCCGCAAGAAACGGCAAATCATCGACCGCGCTGGGAACGAATATCGAATTCGACGCATGGGGCGAGTACCTCGGCGACGCTCCGCTGGCGATGGCTCTGCTGGACAGAGTGGTGGACCGGGCAGTCCTGCTGAACATCCTGGGAAAATCATACCGGGCTTCCCGTGCCAAACGCTCGAAACCTCCGAGCCCACCGGGGCCGAACGGATGACTCCCCAAAACCGGCACGCAAACAAAGATCGCACTCTGGATTATCGCGCCATTGACTATCGTGCGGTCCGTCGCGCCATCCCGCTGTCGCGGGTGCTGGATCTGCTGGAATTTCTTCCGACACGGAACCGCGGCAGCAATCTCCGCGGCCGCTGTATGCTCTGCAGCAGTGCAAGCCCCGACAGAGGTGCGAAACAAACACGACCCTGCTTCGCCGCCGACCTGTCCCAGGATATCTGGCACTGCTTCGGATGTCATCAGGGCGGAGATCAGCTGACATTATGGTCACTGGCCACTCACCAGCCACTCTACGCCGCCACCAAATTCCTTTGCGAATCAACCGGCCTCCCCATCCCCCGGCGCACTTGACCACCGCTCCTCCAAAGCCGCTCGCCGATCGGTCGCTGCTCACTCAAAATCACCACTCGGCAACCAACCAGCCGGCGCAATCCTGACCAGAATTCTGGCTCACTTTCTGGCCGGAACTGACAACCGGTGAGCTAATCGTGGGTGACACATTCAGCGAGACAACGTCAGCCGTGATGTCACACGACGGTGAGCCAAACTTTACGTTCCATGTGTTCGACCGTGTGCTTGAGGCTGACTTTGTGACGCGGTTCACAAGCCTGACCCTCGAATTGAAGCTGCCGAAGTTCTGCAAGGTCGTCGAGCATCATTATGTCACTACCACCACTGAGCTGGAGTACTTCTATGCCCAGGCTCTCTTTGCCGGTCACGAAGGCGTTATGTTGCGATCGTTCAACGGTCGGTACAAGTTCGGACGCAGCACAGTGCGGGAGGGTATCCTGCTCAAGCTGAAGCCGTTCGCTGACAGTGAGGCAAAGATTGTTGGGTTTGAAGAGCTCATGCACAACGACAATGAGGCAGTCACAAATGAACTCGGCAGAACTGCTCGGTCGAGCTGCAAGGATGGCAAGACGCCTGCCGGGACGCTCGGCAAGTTCATTGTTGTCGGGGTTGAAGAAAAGCACTTCGGGGGGGTTGAGTTTCCGATCGGTACTGGCGTCGGCTTGACGGCAAAGATGCGTCAAGACGTGTGGGACAATCAGGCCGACTACCTCGGCAAGATCCTGAAGTTTCGGTATCAGGAAATCGGTTCGATTGACAGCCCGCGTATTCCTACGTCGTGCGGGTTTCGTGACACGTCGGACATGAGCTGAAGAAAACACACTCCCCCGTTCAGGATTTTTGAGCGAAGCGTCCCACGGCTGACTGTGGACAGGATCACGACCATGAAATTCAATGACTACCTATCGGCTCACGATGCCTTCTTCTCGAAAGACGGCATCGCCACCCGCAGCGGAATGAGCAGGGCTAAACCTAACGACTTCTACGACGCTGCACCCGCCATGTTCAGGAACCAGGACATCGACATTACGTCATTCCGTCAGCTCCTGGTTGAGCGTGGATGGTACGGACTCAACCGACCGTACTACAACGTCTGGCCTGCGATCATTGCTCCGCTGAGTCGAGTGAGTCTCGACACGGTAACCTGCGACCAGGTGAAGCTGCCGATGACTATGATGGCGTTCCGGCTGAAGGAAGGTGACACGACCTTTCAGCTCACTGACGGTCTCTCCCTTCGGGCTTTTTTGGTCAGCGACACGACAAGCCTTACCGACCCGGATCGCCGGGAGTTCAGTCTGTGGATGGACTTTGGTGAATCGATCAGCGGCCTCCCCATCTGGACGTATCGCCGCTTCCTGATGAGTGACTCATCGAGCATCGGGGCCGCTCTGCGAGACATGGGCGAATACGACCATCACAGTCACGTCGAGGGTGTGTCGAAGCTCGATGAAGTGACCTGCAACAGGATCGTCTGTAAACGGCGGCGAGAAACTGTGGCGCTTGGCGGGCGAAAAGTGCAGCGCCCTGCCTGTGGGAATTACTCGCCGGAGCGTGGCTGGCAGCTCACTGCGAGGGGTCTGTTCATTACTTCGACTTTGCGCCGGTCCCGCTTGAGTCCGTCGTCTGTTTTCGTCGCTTCGCATCACGAAGTCGGTAGCTCTGGCCGGAGGCTTCGAGGATGTGGCAGCGGTGCGTCAGACGATCGAGAGTCGCACCTGTCAGTCGTTCGCTGCTGAGCACCTCCGTCCAGTTTTCGAATGGCAGATTTGTCGTGACGATCAGGCTCTGACATTCGTATGCCGAACTGATCACGTCGAATAGCAGTTCAGACCCAATCTTGCTGGCTGGGACGTACCCAAGTTCATCAAGAATGAGTACGTCGAGTTTCGAGAATTGCTTTCGAAGTCGCAGCAGGACACGTTCTTCCGGGCTTCCATCAATTGCGTGATCAATTCCGTCACCTTCACATACCGAACGCGTTTCCCCTGGGCACACGCGGCGATCCAGCCGTTGCGATGTGTGTTTTTCCAGTGCCCGAATTCCCCACCAGCAACACGTTTTCCTTCTTGTCGATGTACTCGCCACGCATCAACTCGGTCACCAGCACTTTGTTGATCGAAGGCTGCTCCTTGAAGTCGAAAGTGTCCAGTGTTTTGTAGTTTGGAAACTCCGCTCCTTTGAGTCTCCGATCAGAGGCACGTTGTTCCCGGTTGATCAGTTCCAGTTCACACAATTGCAGCAGAAACGCCAGATGGTCCACATTGTCTGTTGCGCAGCGGGCCGCGACTTTCTCGCACTCGGCCAGTATCGTTGGCAGTCTTAAGGACTTGAGATGATGGCCCAGCAGCACTGTACTCTTCGTTTCGATTTTCTTCATACGATCGTTCCTTCCATAAGCAGACTTTGGTAAACGGAAATATCCGTCTGGGCCACACGCACCAGTTTCAAATGTGGACGACCATCAAGGCAGAACAGTGAGATTGGTTCCTCCTGCTGGTATTCAAGAATCAGACGGACGGCATCGCAGTTCGTCGTGCCGATTTCCAACGCATGCTGCACGGCATCCTTCAAAGCTGTGAGGGAATGCGTTTCCAGCAGACGCAGGACCTTGATGAATTCACGAGTTCCCAGCCCGTCGAGTTCCGCTTCCAGGCGACGCCTGAGAATCCCAAAACACACGGGCAACTCCCAATCTTCCAGTGGCCGAGCATGATCGAAGCCGCCTGGTTTTCGTTCCAAAAGTGCCAGATAATGCACGGGATCGAACAACGACTGGTGCTTTTTCCAGCAGCGTTGATGCCGAGCGACAAGGTGGTCTTCAAAGATGATGCGGACTTCATCGACTGTCGCTGCAACCGTCATCTGGCGATGCGCATATTTCGTAGGGACCGAATAGTCATTCCTGTCAAAGCGAACCAGGGACAGTGAGTTCGCATTCGCAATAACGATGCGATGGGACTCGAACGTCTGGACCGGAATCGGTCGCAGGAACTGTTGACGTTCTTCGTCGAGCAGTTCGGATTTCGATGCCGCCTTACCCCGCAGTTGACGGAGCAGATCCTTCTGACAGTCATCCGCCAGTCGGACATTCAGCACCTCCAGCGAATCCACTCTCGGAACGGGAACCAGGAAGTTGCTTCGCGAAAAATCCACCAATCGTTCGACATGTCCCTTCTCGTTCGGTCGTCGCACAAGACAGAAATGATCGACGAACAGGTAGTGGCTCTTCAGCCGCTGAAACTCCCGCGTGACTTTTCGTTCGCGTGAACCCGTGATGGAGGCCACTGCGATCTTCGAATTGTCATAGCTGATACGAGTGGGCACACCGCCGAAGAACTCGAACGCTCTTCGATGACCTTCCAGAAATGCTTCGGTACATTCCCGGGGAAATGCCTGAATGAAGATCGCGTCCGAATACGGAAGCGTCATGACGAACAACGCAACCTTCGTCAATTCCCCGGCGAGCCAGACATCGGCAAAGCCGAAGTCGACTTGCGCTTCGCCCGGCGGATGTGACAGTGGCAAAAACACTTCGCGATGGTGCTGCTTCCATGCGCGCACGGCATCTTTGACGACTGTCTCACCGCCGACGTATCCGTGTTCGTCCCGCAACCTCTCAAAGATCCGCCGAGCCGTGTGACGCTGCTTGCGGTGAACCTGCGGATCGCTCTTGAGAATTTCCTCAATGATCGGCACAAACGCATCCACGATCGACGAACGTGGTTTCGTTTTTTGATACCCCGGCGGCTCGGAATGACTGAGGATTTTTTCCAGCGTTTGCCAGTGGATTTCATATTCCCGACACGCCGCTCGTTTACTCAACTCGCCCGTCAAAACGCGACGCCGCACTTCAACCCAGATCTCCATATTGGTGATCACCTGCGTCACTTGTCTCCTCCGGATTGTTCACCCGGAAACCCGCCATGATGACGGCCTTCCAGCGAATCACGAAGTCAACAACTGAACATTTGGGCGCTGCACAATTCAACCGCCCGCCACGCACCGCCAAGCGCCACGGTTTCTCGCCGCCGTTTACAATCGTCAGTCTCGTGATCGGGATCTTGTTACTTGACGATGAGTTCATCGTCCCTGATGTCCTCAATCGTGACAAGGCAAAGCCGATAACGGCAGAACGTGTTGAACGAGCCCACAAAAATGGTAAAGTAGGCTGGGATATCGGGCGTGAACTCGACGTTAATCCACACTGGCGCAGACCACACTCTGCCCTCATGTGGACAGGCAAAGGTCGCACTGTCGCCCGTATCGTGATAAGGAAAGGATCGATCGTGCGCCGTAGCGCGGTCACAGATATTCCGACCAGCTTCATGGACAAAGGTGTCGTCAATGAACAAGCCAAAGGGGGATGAGTTCGTGCTCACCCGAACGGGAGAACTCCCAGCAAGACTCACCGGCAAACTGATCATCGGCCTCAGTAGCCAAAAGGTGAACAACCGAGACCGAAACCGATGGCACGAGATCGACATCATTGTCGCCGACTCTGGAAAGTACGTTGCTCATGTTCGATGGAGGTCGGAGTGGAAAGGCGAGACAAATCACGACACCTGCATCGTCACGGAAGACGCGGACAAGCTGGCGGATGAACTGCGGGACTATGACCCGCTGGGGCACCTGATGGGATTTCCGGACGGCGCTCAGTTCGAGTCGAAACAGCAGCGGCTAGAAGAATTCGTTGAGAGAGACTGGGATGACCTGCTTACAAAGTCGTTCACCGCGCTGGGCGTGAGCGAGGAAATATAATACCTCCCCGAGAGGGGTTTTTGGGAAGAATGATCATGACCATAAATAGACGAGAGATCCTGCAGATCGTGTGTTATGGCAGGCGGTCTTCCCCAGAGGAAATGCCAGACAAGAAGTGCCGCTGCGAGTTTTCGGGTGTATTCACACCGCCATTGCGTTACCGTGTGCAGCTCTGAGTGATTTGTTCGGCTGATCAGCCTGAGTGCCCAATCGTTTTGCCGAGCTGAGATCAGAGCTTATTCACCTCGCTGGGCGTTATTAGTACCAGCATTGTGGAAATGCTGTCCAAATGTATTTCTATGGCGGCCCCGCTGAAAGCGACTGTGGGTCGGACAGACTGTCCCGCGAAGGCCGACTGCAACTGTTCAAGTTCTAATTCGGCCTTAGTTTCGCGAGAGCCCACAGAATCGCCCGTGCGCTAATGTGATTGCAAGACGACTGAATACTCACCTTTTGAATCTAACGGCCTCTACGGGGCTCCTAGGTGGCTTCCCGGCGATACTGGCTGAGATCAGGGTTGTCGATTGCCGGTGTGCTGTCTTTGGCAGGTGACCCTCCGAAGTTTTTTCGTTCTGTGAGCTCATAGGATCGTTCCTGCGTTGATTGGATGTCGAAGTTGCCCGATTGGGCGTCAAAGTTGTCGAGGGGCTCTCAGACGGCCTCTGAGGGGCTTCCCAGGCAAAGCTGGGTTTGGGTCATCCGGAGGTTAATTCTTCACGCACATGCGTATAGAAGAAAAAGTAGTGTAAATGGTAGTGAACAGAGCGTTTCAGGGTACACCCCCTAGAAACATAGAAGGATTGAAGGAAACCCAGTTTTTACATTGGTAGAATGTAGATACATTAGAAAGGATTATTCATTATTATACATAAAGATGCCACCGTTACTGGTGGGAATAGCCCAGTAAAAATATTTAGTCTTCCTGGCTCTCATCGGCCATGAATTCAACGGACGAAAACACCTTGGCTGTCTTGGTTACCGTCTTGCGTTCACCCTCGATAACCAGCCCAGCCAAAATCAGGTTCTGAAGGACATCCATCCGCTCTTTGGCTTAAGGCTCTGTGTTCTTCGGCTGATGTCAGTGAGTGACCACTCTTTCTTCGTGAGCAGCAGGGCTCGCATCTTGTTCATCAGCGATACGAACTCCGAGTCGGAGACATTCTTGTCGGAGTGAATAAGAATCTGGCGAGTTACTCAGTTGTTCAGCTGAATGGCAAGTTCCGCACCACGGACAAATTGTTTTCAACAAATCTTGCTTCGACCACCACCACCACGGACACCGCCCCTATAAGGGTGCGGTGTCCGTGGTGAAAGTGTGGTCGCAACGGACACTAAGGACAGGCCACCAAGGACGGTTGTCTTTGGTGCTTTGTCAGGGGTGAATCAGTCTCCGGAAGTTTCCACCCACGGCACGTTCTTTTGTTGCCGGACTTGAAATCCTGAAGCTCGGTTATTGCCCCGCGATGATGCAACTCTTCCAAGGCCGTCTGGAACGGCGACCGTTCTTTTTTCGTAACCGTTCACGGTTTCAAAATGGTCTTGGTTGGGACAGGTGAAATTTGTTAGCTTTCCATGATGGACGCGAGAGACAAGATCATTGAGGATCTTCAGAAGCTGGTAGCAAAGCAATCGGCAGAGATCGCTGCGTTGAGACAAGAGGTCGCTGAACTGAAACTGGCGCTGGCCAAAGCGACAAAAGACTCGTCAACATCATCGAAACCGCCATCCAGTGATATCACCAAGCCGAAGACTTCGAAAAAGCCGGGGCGACGCGGTAAGCCAAAACGTGGTGGCCAGGCCGGGCATCCGCGACATCTGCGGGAAAACCTGCCGCCGGAACGCGTCGATGAAACATACGACTATGAAATTACCGACGAAGAAGTTCAGCGGTTAGGCCTGAAACCCACCGACGAATTCGAGACATACCAGTTCATCGAGCTCCCCGAGTCGCCGGTCTTCGTTACCGAACATCGGCTGCGAGTTTATCTCACGGACGACGGTGAAAGATATGTGCCTGACGTTGGAGACATCCTCAACAAACCAATCTTCGGGCCGCGACTGCTGGCGATGATCGGGTGGATGAAGTCCGCAGCTCATTGCAGCTATTCCACCATCGAAACGTACATGGAAGACGTGCTGCAGGTGCCGGTTTCGCGAGGCTATCTGGCGAAACTCTGCACAGGATTGATCGCCGATTCTCTGAATGAGAGCTACCAGGAACTGAAGGATGCGATCCCTCAGCAGGAACAACTCGGCAGCGACGAGACGAGTTTCAAAAACAACGGCAAGAAGCACTGGATCTGGTGCATCGCATCGGCCATCTTCACGGTGTTTCATATTGCTCCGACGCGATCTCGCAAAGTGCTCGAAGAACTTGTCGGTGAGGAATTCGCGGGCTATCTGAACTTCGATTACTTCTCAGCCAACTGCTCGTTTGCGTGGAACTTCTGGATTAAGGCTCAGTACTGCTGGGCTCATTTGATACGCGACATCCGGTTCCTGAAGAAGCTCCCGGACGAGAAAACAAAAGTCTGGGCCGAACAGCTGGAGGATCGTTCGCGGCGGCTGTTTCAGGCATGGCATACCCGCGAGAAAATGACGGCCGAAGGCTTTCGCCGCTCGATGATGATCCATCGCGACCGCTTTCTGGAGCTGGTTCGCCAGCCTCCTTCATCACAAGAGGCCGCGAATCTTGCTGCGCGCTTCGCCATCCGCGAATACGTCGTGGAAGGCAGCGACGAAATCCAGTCGTACGATATGTCTCAGGACTACTTCCGTTTTATGTTTGCAGACGGGGTCGAACCGACCAATAATCACAACGAACAACAAATCCGCCAGTGCGTTATCGATCGTCTGATCACTCAGGGAACTCGCGGCGAAGCTGGTCAGCGCTATCACGAACGCATGTGGACAGCTCTGGCCACCTGCCGAAAACAACAACGCAACTTCTTCGACTTTCTGAAGTCCTCCATCGAAGCGAAGCTCAATAAACAGACCGCTCCATCGCTACTACAGAACTGATTCCGTGAACGGTTACCTTTTTTCGTCCCAATCGCACCGGCTAGATTTGATTCAGACATCCCCTGTGGATACCGCTTCAATTCCTTCAGTATTTGAGACGTGAATCCGTTGATTTGTATCGTCTCTTTTCTGACTTTTTGATCTTCCCTGTGATCGATCAGACTGGTGAAGCTGGCTGTCCAAGCTCTTTCATCGAACTCTAATTTGAGCAGGTGGAATTGTTCATCCCGGCCACCCGCACGAATGGCGAGCGTGTGCCGTTTATCCCCGGTGTATTCGCTCATTCGTCCCATGAGCCAATAATTGCCAGCAAACTCTGCGATCCCGGCCTGTGACAGATCTTCAAGATTCGGCGCATCGTCGAAGCTCGCTGTCTTCTTCACGTGGTGGGCAATGATCACGTGAGCTGGTCGGCAGCACTCCATGAAGGTTCGCAGCGCTGGACCGACTTCCGTCAGGTTCGCGGTGTTGATTCCCTGCAAACCCATATAGAGTGGGTCGAGCAGCACAACCTCGATGGCGTGTTCCTGTACGGCTGCTCCAACTGCCAAGCAATCGGAATAAGACGGCAGTGACGGAAACGCGTTTGCTTCGATTCGCAGGTTGTCTTTAAAATCTTCACGACTCAAATTACGAGATTCGGCCGCCCGCCTTATCTTGCGGATCGCAGCGGAGTCCGAGGCTTCACCCGTGACGAACAATACCCGGCGCTTTTTAGGAACATTAAACTTCCCAAGCCATGGATGACCGCTGGAGAGACACACAGCAAGATCCGTCAGTAATGTGGTCTTGAGGCTCTTTTGCTTTGCACCAATGATTGTTGGTTGATCACAACTGAAAACACCTTCTACAATCCATTCAACCGGCTGGTCGGCAAGATCCCACAAATCAGCCGCCCACTTGCCTGCAAACGTGCGCAACTTCAACGACGGAATTGGCACGTCGAAATCGCTTGCCAGCGTTCGATGATACATGATCCCAGGAATGCGTCGCAGGCGGTTCCGCAAGGTCTCAGCGTCGTGTCCATCGTTCTGCTCGGACCAATCGGCAATGTCTCCACCTGCTGGAATGTTCGGCCAGTCGTTTTTCAGGTTCACGACGGAGATCCGTTCGTTCGACGTTTGCGTCAAGATCAGTGCCCAGACTTTTTCCACATATTTATGACCGGGTTCATCATTGTCTGGGATAATGTAAACCGACTTGCCCTGTAATGATGACCAGTCGGTTTTTTCTGATGCACCAGAGCCACCGGCTGAAGTGGTTGCCGCAAGGCCGAGACTAACTGCTGCATCCGCAGCTTTCTCGCCTTCACAGATCCAAACCTCATCGGCTTCAAGAATCTGCGGTAGGCGGTACAGTGGTCGAGGAGAAGGCATTGCTGCGGCAATCCATCCACTTTCGACAGCGCATGCCTGGCGAATTTCTTTTTTTCCGTCTGGCAGGTTCCACCGACAGACAACACCCGCATCAGAGCCGTCAGTGTGATAGTATCGCCATATCTTATCTGGATCGCGTTGCTTTTCCAGAATGTTGGTCTTCCACATCCCGTATCCAAGGGCGCTCGCGACAGCCTCTGCCGAGGAATGGACGTACTTGTCCGACTTGGTCTCCGCAGGTTTTCTGGGTTGTTGACCGGTTCCAAGAAAATCGGCCACCAACTTCACCGCAGACGGAAAGTCCAGGTTGTTCATCCACATGATGGTCGCAAACCCATCTGCATTGTTGTTTGCGTGACACTTTCGGCAGAGAACACCACCACTCTCTGCAACATCTTTGAACGCGCTATATCGATCAACTCCGCCACATTGTGGACATGGCTGTCCGACCGGTTGAGTTTGAGTTTCAGTCAGGCCACAGCAATGCTGCAGGATTGTAACCCAGCGTCCTTCGGCCTGCCGTTTGATGTCTTCAGCCTGAGGTTGATTTCGATGAACATCGTACGGCCGATTCGGGACGACGAGATTCTTAGTAGGCGGTAACAAGATCGGATGTTCATCGTTACGGCCGTTGAATTGCAGACCGGTCTCTGTGACATAAATAGTTTTGCTGTCATCACCCGAGGTATTGTCAATTGAGATGTTCGTCATCATTATTATGTCCCTTTTGTTAGAAATTTGAAACAGGTCACCGCATACGACGGCAACGAAAAGAATCGAAAAGAGAGCCGAACAGTTTGAGCCTGTCCGGCTTTCTTTGTTTGTGGATCACGTGGCGAATTCCGTCGGATCTACAGCATCGGTCAGCGAATCACCCCAACTGACAATTGTGTGTTGGGCGACGTGTTCCATTCCTGAAGCTTGCATATCCACGCTTAGTTGCAGCAGTTCTTCATCAGGTCCGCGCAACTGAAGCTCGAAAACGTCATGAAGCAGTCCGTCACAATCGTTTGCTGCCTCGAATCCATCGTCGCGCGCTGCCAGACATCAGTCTCGCTGCCAATCTATAGTCGAGCCGAATACTTCACGACATTTCCTGATCGACAGGTTGAGTTGTCGAGATATCGATACCCATGATTCGCCATCCTGTCTGGCGGTGTCAATCGCGTCGGCAACTATCCCCATGTCTCTGTCCTCAGACTTCAGGGACGTTCGCAAGGTGCGATTCTCGGGGAAACTGTGGCGACGTGGGATCGCTTCTGAGGGCTTTGCAGCGTCAATGAACTCACTCATATTCCCGCCTCCCGCAGTGCTTGGCGTGCGGCCTCAGACTGGCGTCGGCGTTGGGCTGGAGTGATGGCAGGGGCAGGAGTCTCACCTGCATTTTGCGCTGCAATGAACCTGAATATCGCCTCTTTTGACGTGTACCGCAATCCGCCAACCAGGCATGTCTCAAGGCGATTGCCTCGGACTCCCCGTTGTCGCCATCGGTGCAATGTGGCGAGCGATACGCGACGTTCGCCGGGGAATGCGGATCTTGCATCCGTGAACGTGATCAGTGTTTCCGTTTCTGTGTCTATGTACATAAAAAATCTCCCGAACCAAAGTGAGACAACGTTGTGCTGTCTGCGATGGGGGGAGCATAAGTGAGATCCCTGTTTAACTGGAAAAACCTGAAGTCACCATTTCTGTGACCTCAGGTCACAGAGGTTCGTTTGCAACAGGTGAGGATGTACTGCGATCTCGGCCCGAGGTTCAAATCGAGTGGAATCAGATCGTCGTTGAGGCGGTTCTTTTCGGACTTCAAGATTCCGGCGTTTGCGATGACGGCAGGGATGATTTCTGGTTTCGTTCGTCCGCGTTCACCAGCGGCGTGGATGAATTTTAGCAACACTAACCCTTGCGGCGACAACGCCGCAAAGGTGCCTTTGTATTCATCGCCCAGCCTTGACACTGTGGAATCGTGATGGAACACAAGCCCAAGGAATGGATGCGTGAGACCTGGGGCCAGTTCAGCCGCGATTACCCTATGGCCCTTCTCGTCACTGACTACCCCTACCAGCTCATACCTGGCCCGATTCATACTCAGCTCGTCATCCACGCGGTGAAACGCTTCGAAGATGTCTTCACGGCTGCGCAACACGTTCTTCAAATCTTTCAGCGTATCGCCATTGAATAACGTGACGTCGGGGTAGAGATTGCTGGCGAGCTTCCACGCCAGGTAGATGAATTCGAGTTGTGATTCGATCTGACCAACTACAAGGCCCCCATTCGTAGACCGTGGGAGAAAAGACAGTTCGCCGTCCTCGAAACTCTTTCGCAGCTCGAAATGGGCATCGACTCTTTTCAAGACATGCTCAACCGCATCCAGAAAAATCACCGTGGAAACGAACGACTGAGCAAGATCCATAATCTCTTGATGGGAATTCCATCCACTGCTCAGTTTTCCAATTGAGCGCCCGCGCGTATCTTCGTTATCCATTGAATATCAACTTCTGATGGTTGACGCTGAGAGAAAGAAAACGCGGGAAACGAGTCTCAGAAGTTTCGCTTGTCGGGAGCTAACCTATCCCACGTTGAACACAGTATAACCGATCAACCGATCAACCGATCTTGCGAGCGACTTCCGCCGCTTTTGCTGGAGGCTTTCGCGTAGTGCTCACTCATATCGGCTTTGGCGTGCCCCAGGACGGCCTGAGCGTGCTCCAAGCCGAATTCCTCACGTACCACATCGGCGTTCGTGTGTCGTAACTGGTGAGGCACCCAGCGTTCAATTCCAGCTTTCTCGCATGCCCGTGTGATGGCCCTGCAGTATGCTGGTCGTGTCATCTTGAACAGTTTCTCGTCTGGATCGGCTGACAGATACCTAGTCAGGATCAGTTGAGCCTGCGGCCCGAAGTGCAGAGTCCGGCTTTTCCCATGATGAACAGCCTTGTGGTCACCCAATTGTGCCGCCCACACGTCGCCCATGCTGCGGTTGATTGATCCGGAAGTGAGTTTCAGCAGCTCCCCGGATCTTGAACCTGTAAGGCGTTGCAGTTCAATCAGATCTCGGACAAGTGGCGAAACCAGTTGCTTCACAGTTGCGATGTTATCCGATTCCACGGCACTGCGGGGTGCGTTGTCGTGCGCCTCAGTACGGCCTGCCAAGAGTGGGGCAACACATTGAAGTCGCTGGAGGATACTGCCGTCGATCAGTTCGTTCGCAATGGCATGTTTGAAGATCCGCCGGATACGACTCATGCCAGCATTGATTGTGTCGCGGCACCAGCCGTTTTCGATCATCTTGACCCGGACGGCTTTTAATGCGAGCGGGCCAAAGTCTTTCGCCGGGAGCATGCCATAAAGCTCATTCAGTGGCCGAATGACCGACTTCAGAATATCGACTTCGCTGGTCCGCTGCCCATTTTTGACGTAGTGCGTCTCAGCATGCCTCAGAAAAACGAGGCAGAGTTCACCGACACTGGGGCCGGGATCGTCCGATTCATTTCGTGGTAGACTACCACGTTTCGATTTCGCAATCGGGTCAATCTGGACGCCACCGGCATGCTTTGCGATCAGATCACCGTAGAGGATTCGTGATTCCTCCGAACCGTATCCACCAAGATAGTGATCTTTGCCGTTAATGCGGACTCGTGCTTGTCCGGTTGGCTGATGCAGAAGATACGACGGGAAAACATTGGGTTTTCGTGCCATGTGCAGTATTCCTCATTCATTTCGTGGTAGTACTACCACGATTGAAACAGGCATT
Source organism: Planctomycetaceae bacterium (assembly GCA_037719765.1). Classification (GTDB taxonomy): domain Bacteria; phylum Planctomycetota; class Planctomycetia; order Planctomycetales; family Planctomycetaceae; genus SXXK01. The sequence goes on along the minus strand of JBBJME010000004.1, from coordinate 32,833 downwards.
TTACTGCACTGACGAACGTCGTCAGGTATCGCAACTCGCGATTCAGTCAAGGTTTATGGAAAGTGGAGGATAACGGGGTCGAACCGATGACCTCTTGCATGCCATGCAAGCGCTCTCCCAACTGAGCTAATCCCCCATGTTTCATCCGTCGGTTGCGGACGAACGGAACGCTATCAGTCTGTGCTGATGGTGTCAAGTAATTTCAGCGGTGTTCTCACGGCGAGTTCCGGCGGGAAGAGACACGAAGAGCGGTGTCTTCTGCAACATGCCGTCAGCAGCACCAGCGGCGAATCGCCTGTTGATAGAGGGCCGTGCCTTTTTCCAGCTGGTCGAGCGATATCCATTCGTCGTCGGTGTGAGCTTGCGCAATATCGCCGGGGCCAAAGACGGCAATGTTGCGGAGTTCCGTAAAGATGGCTCCATCAGTGCCATACGCGACTGTTCGCGATGCTGGCAGCGTCGTCAATTCCAGTAATTCGCGGATGAACGGTGTGTTCGGGTCCGTGTAGAGTGGTGTGCCGCTGAAAAGCAGTTCAAACTGCAGTCCGCAGGATTCTGCCAGAGTCCTGATGCGTTGCACCATGCCGTCTGGGTGCTGCCCCGGCATCGGGCGAAAGTAGACCAGGCATTCGGATTTGGCGGAGGTGATATTCAGGCCCGTGTTGGTGTCCTTAATGACGATGTTCAGACTTGGCGTTGGCGGCGAAAAACGATCATCGCGCCATTCCGCTGACGCTTCCATTTCGCGATGAATGTTGCCGATCTCATGCAGGAAGGGAATCAGTGCAATGTTGGCATTGAGTCCAAGGCCCGTACTGGAATGGGCGGCTCGGCCGACTGAGGTCGCTCGGATGGCCCGACCGCCTTTGTGGGAGTGGACGATTTCGAGACAGGTCGGTTCGCCGATAATGGACCGCGTTTGAGATGCCACAATCTCGCGATAGATGGCAGATCGTTCAACGACCTTCCGTGCACCGGGCATCCCGATTTCTTCGTCAGCGGTTGCAATAAAATACAGCGGAGCCTTGAGAGGTGTTGACTGCAACGCTTCCGCAGCGGCCAGCATACAACTCAGAGATCCCTTCATATCGCAAGAGCCACGTCCGTAAATTCGACCATCCGCCACGAGTGGTGTCCAGGGACCTGATTTCGGAAAGCTCCACGAATTGACAGGCACCACGTCGGTATGACAAAAATAGGCAAGTCCGCATCCGCTGGCCGGGCCTTTACGGCTTTGAATGCACGATTTCCTGATTCCGTTTTCGTCGCAATAATCGATGCGTTCGGTTTCAAAACCCAGACGCACAAGCCATTCGGTGACGCAATCCGTGATGTCACTGTTGGATTCGCTGCTGACAGTGGGAAATGGGATGAGTTCCTTAAGATAGTCGAGTGCTTGCATTGAAATTGCCGGATGGAAGAGCCAGAACAGGGTTCTCGGGAGAGGCAAACGATCGATGATTGCTGGCAAAAACGCAAGTGAGACTTACCGGAATTGAACGCCGGGAAGATGATCGTGATATGATAAGAGTGTCAATCTCCGGCAAATTCCTGTGATCCTAGATCAACTGAATTGCCTGGTATCTAAACCACGGGCATGATCACGGGCGAACCTGGTTGCTTCACAATTCCGAGCGATAAATTTCCGTCGAAAGTTTGCAAACGATGACTCAAAGTCTGGTCGGTGAAATTCTTGAGCCGCTGCAATCGATGCGGCTCATCGATCCGCATACGCACATCAACCCATTGCAGGCGGCATCATCGACGCTCGCGGACATTCTCGGATATCACTACTACACCGAACTTACTCATTCAGCCGGCCTGGAAAGGGCAAGAATTGAGGAGCCCGGAATTTCTCCAAAGGAAAAAGTCGGACGACTCGTGCCGTGGCTGGCAGCGATTGAGAATACAGCTCAGTACAGTTGGCTGCTGGAAATGTGTCAGGTGTTTTTTGACTTGAAGGACGACCGCATTACCGAAGCCAACTGGGAATCGCTCTACGAACATTCAAGGCAGAAGATGCAGTCGCCCGACTGGGAACAGAATGTCCTGGAACGATCCGGACTGGATCAGGTGTACCTCACGAACGACTTCGACGATCCGCTGCAGGGATTTGACACGCGAAGGTTTGTCCCGTGTCTCAGAACGGATGATCTGGTGTTTCATCTGACAAAGCCAGCCGTTCGGGAACGCCTGCAGGCAGCGACCGGCGTCAGTCCCGGCGATTCCAGTTCACTTAAGCAGGCGATCGGAAAACTCTTCGATCATTTTAAGGCACATGGTGTACGAGCGTGTGCGATTTCGTTGCCGCCGGATTTTTCACCATCGTCGGTCCCGACACTGTCAGCCGACGCTGTGATTGCGAAAGTGTTCAGTGGAATTGACCTGACGGCCGACGAATTGAATTTGCTCAGCCGGTTTGTATTTTGGTCGCTGGCGGAATTCTGTGTTGAGCACAGGTTGCCGTTCGACCTGATGATCGGAGTGAATCGACGAGTTTATGCAGACGGAGTTTTTCAGGGTCAGGATCTGTTTGACAGTCGTATGTCTCTGATTCAGTACAAAGCTTTGTTCAATGCGTTTCCGCGTGTCGTGTTTCCGGTTTCGGTGCTGTCGGAGACCAGTAATCAGGAACTGGTCAGTTATTCATGGATTTTCCCCAATGTGGTGACTTGCGGACACTGGTGGTATTCGAATATTCCGGTTTACATTGAACGCGACACGCGAGGGCGATTGCAGGCTGTTCCGCAGACTAAGCAGATTGGTTACTATAGCGATATGTACAAGCTGGAGTTTGCTTTGCCAAAATTCGCAATGTATCGCCGAATTTTGGCGAAGGTTTTGGCGGAAGATTTCGTGATTGGACGCCGTTGGAGTGTTGAGAAGGCCGTTTCTCTCGGAAAAACTGTCCTCCGGGGAAATGTCGAGGCGATCTTTGGGAAATGTGGCTGACGTCAGTCGAGTGGCGGCAGGAGATTTCCCCGCGACTGCTTCCCGGAAAAGAAGAAGGTCTGGATTTCATGGCACGCATCGTACTATTGAAAGATGGTCAGTCGTTTCCCTACGAATTAACCAATTTTCCAGCGAGAATGGGACGCCATCCCGATTGTGATGTCCAGGTGGATTCGAACATGGTGTCTCGATTCCACGCTCAGCTGGTCAACATCAACAACAAGATTCTGCTGGAGGATCTGAGCAGTGGCAACGGCTCATTTCTGAACGGTCGACAACTCGAAAAAAACAAACCGCTGCCGTTGCGTCATAATGACCGGATCAAGCTGGGTCCGATCAAGTTTCGCTACGAAGATGACAAGGATGACAGTTCGCTCGAATCCGGAATGACCGAAGGTGTCGATCTGAATGACGGAGCATCCTCCACCATTATGGGCAGCGCGGCAGCACGCGGCTTCGGCGTGTTTGAAGTCCGCCCGGAGGAAAAACTGCGCGGGATTCTGAAGATCAATCAGAGCCTTGCGGGACTGATTGAAATCACCAGTATTGCTCCGAAAATCCTGGACACGCTGTTCGAAATCTTCCCTCAGGCCGATCGCGGCGCGATTCTGATGAAAGATCCGGTCTCTAAGAAATTCATCCCGATTGCTCAGAAACAGCGTACAGAAGGCATTGATGAATCCGTTCGCCTGAGCCGCACGGTTCTGGAACGTGTGATCAACGACAAGACCGGTATTCTGTCAGCGGACGCCGCGAGCGACTCACGGTTCAGCGCGAGTGAATCGATTTCCAGTCTGACGATCCATTCGATGATGCTGGTCCCGATGCTTGATATGGAAGGCGAAGTGTTTGGTGTGATCAGTCTGGATACGCAGAACCCGATGAAGCGATTCACGGAAGAAGATCTGGAATTACTGCTCGCCGTGGCCAACCAGTCCGCTCATTCGTACGAGAATGTCCGGCTGTTGCAAAGTCATCTCGATAAGCAGAAGCAGGACAAGGAAATGAAAATCGCAAGCGGTGTCCAGAAAGCGCTGCTGCCGGAGAAGATGCCCGATGTCGCAGGCTATCGTTTTTTTGCGTCTTACGATGCGGCTCAGGCTGTCGGAGGCGACTACTTTGACTGCTTCATGATTGGTCCACGGAAGGTGTGCGTCTCGTTTGGTGATGTCGCGGGAAAAGGCGTGCCTGGCGCGCTGATTATGTCGCGAATGGCGAGCGTTGTGCAGAACACGATGAGTTTCACTGATGACGTGCAGATCGCCATCCAGCGCATCAATTCTCACATGTGCCACAGCATGGTTGAGGGACGCTTTGTGACGTACATCCTGGGCGTGATCGATCTGGATACGAACCGCATTACGATGGCCAATGCCGGACACATGTCGCCGTTGATTCGCAAGGCCAGCGGTGAGGTTGAAGAATTCAATCAGGAGACGATCGGTATTCCCGTGGGGATCATGGACGGATATCCGTATGAAGTGGTTGAACGGGATATTGCGGTCGGCGAAATGTTTGTGTTGATCACAGACGGAGTCGATGAAGCCATGGATCCTGACGGCAATCTTTACACGAAAGAATGTGTCCGCGATTTTGTGGCTGCCGGTTCGCCCGATCCTGAAGTGCTGGGGCGAGCCTTGCTTGCGGACGTGCGCATCCATGCGAATGGCCGCGATCAGAATGACGATATTACGATTATGACATTCGGTCGTCTGCGCTGATCATTGTTGCGGGAAATTGCCGGCGTTCGATCACCGAAAAAGCCGACGAACCGCACCCCCGGCAACGCTTTGCCCCTGAGGTGCGGTCCGCAGTTGTTCAGAACAATGTGATCAGAGCGATCCCATGTGGTCTCCAAAGGTGCGCCATTCCATGGTGGAAGGATCTGCGACCTTGCGGTATCCAAGGCTCATCAGCACTTCCAGAACTTCGCTCCATGTGGGAAACGGTCGGCCGCTTTTGCGTTTGTAGTCGTCCATTGACCGCATGAATTCAATTTCGCCGTCCGAATAGTCACGTTCGCAGGTCGTCGGATCAATCTGCCGACGGCGATCCTGGCGGCGGCGATCCATGATTTCGCGACGCTCCTGGATTGTCTGTTCCGTCGCCGTCGGGACAGATTCCGGCTCGGACTTAATGGCCCTGGTATTTTTTTTCTCCGTGACTTTTTCTTCAGCGGCCGCAGGTTTGCGGTTTGAAGTCAGTCGTCTGTGACCTGTTCTGCGTCGTTCTGTGACGAGAAGATCGGAAGAATAGTCCGACATAGCAATGCACCCTCTTCACGTTTTGCGGGGACGAAACGAGATCCATCGCTGCATGACTGCCGCCAGTCGCTGCAGCAACAGCTGTGGCCGGATGCATGCAGAACCGAAAGATTCAGTTCTCGGAGTCAGTCCTTCAGATCACCACGATGCTTCCTTGTTCCGGCAATGGAGTATTGCCCACAAAAGGCAGACAGGGGGAAATAAAACGATTGCTGAGGCATGTTCACAGAAAGAAACATTAGCGATCGTGGAAGAAAACCGGTGATAACGATCAGGCTATTTGTGATAACCCAGCGACGCCATCACGTCGAACAGTTCTTCAAAGGTGATGAAGCGGCGGTGACGGGAGATCTTGTAGTCATCGACGGCATTTGCCAATTCAGCGACCTCGGGGCGAGCGGATCGATCTCCGTCGCGAAACTGACGACGTTCTGACCCGCTGGGGGTCGTAACGGCGTCGCGCTGACGACGTTCCACGAAGACAGATCCAGGTTGCTCGATGACAGATAACTGGCTCATGGTTTGGTTCACCTTTTGACTCTGCGGTGCAAGTCGGAAAGCAGTTTCACTGAACTGAATGCTGTGCAACCATTGGTTGAGTTTCCTCAGGCCGCAAACGACTTTCAATTTTGTCAATGGGATTCGGGGGCAACGATCAGCGTGAATGCGCGATTTCAGCGAATTTGTCGAACGGTCGGATTACCGCGTTTCCTGGTTTTCCCTCCGGAGTCTGTTGCGTTCACGCCACACACCGTTGAAATACACCTCTTCCGACCTAAGCTGTTTTCGTAATTCGCGGTGGAATCATCATGACTGTGATCAGTGTGCTTGGTGCAGGAGCCATGGGAACTGCCTGTGCATGGGTTGCTGCGCAAAACCCGGACGTTTCTGTGCGGCTGTGGGCCAGGAATGAGACATTTGCGAGACACATCCAGGAAACGCGTGAAAACAGTCGCCTGTTACCGCATGTCAAACTCCCGGCCGCCATCGAAGTGACAGCGGATGCGACGTTTGCACTGCGGCAGGCCTCTGTCGTACTCGTGTGCATTCCAACAGTTGCTCTCCGGCAAGCTATGCAGCAACTGGCATCTCTGATTCCCGAACAGGCTCTCTGCGTGAGCGCTGTCAAGGGGATCGAAAATGACACGTTGCTTCGCCCAAGTCAGATGATCCAGCAAATTGTCGGTCAACGTCCGGTAGTTGTGCTGGGAGGCCCGTGTCATGCCGAAGAAATCACCGCAGGAAAACCCGCCAGCATTGTGGCTGCCTGTGAATCGCTCGACGCAGCAGAACGTATTCAGTCACTGTTGTCGATGGAAACCCTCCGGGTGTATTCCAATGCCGATCAGCGAGGCGTTGAACTCGCCGGTGCGCTGAAAAATGTCATCGCAATTGCCGCCGGAATCTGTGACGGCTTGAAGTTCGGCGACAACGCCAAGGCGGCACTGCTGACACGCGGGTTGGCGGAGATGGTACGTTTCGGAACAGCGCTGGATGCGAACAGTGAAACTTTTTTTGGACTTGCCGGTCTCGGAGATCTTGTCACGACCTGTAACAGCCCGCACAGTCGTAATCGCTTTGTTGGCGAAGCCCTGGGACGTGGACAGTCGCTCCAGGAGATTCTGGAATCCATGACCGCCGTCGCGGAAGGTGTCTTTACGGCACGCAGCGTTTACCATCTTTCACGTCAACGCGGCATCAACATGCCGATCGCCGAACAAGTCTATCGCGTGCTCTTCGAAAACAAATGCCCTCGCGAAGCAACGGTGGAGCTCATGCAGCGTCCATTGAAACTGGAATAACGAGACCCAGACGCGGGAGCTGATTCGCAGCTTTCAGCAGCGCGGCACCGCCGTCATTCGGCGACGATCACAGCGTCTGCGTTGCCGCCAGAACTTTGACGGTCTGATCGTTGACGGACTTCCGCCCTGCAAACTGAGGGCCTGCGCTAGGCGATTCCTGTCAGAGAACATGCAACAGCTTCAGCAGGAACAAGGCAAGTCCGCTGACGGCCAGGATCACAATCAACGCGATGAATAATCCAATGGTGCGTTTCCGGTTTTTGGCCGCTTGCGGAATGCTGATAAGTCGCACACCTGCTTTTCCGCCGAATGTGATTTTTGAACCATGATAAAGGTTACATAATGCTTCCACTTTTCCGTTCACGTAAGTGGGCAGCGTTTTTGATTCCTGATGCAGTTTCCAGTTCTGTCCGTCGTATTCCAGCCAGCACTGAAGGCTGTCGACGCCATTGTCACGCAGCAGCAGCAGGTCGGCACCATGTGCCGAACCGATGGAAGTTCGGGCCTTCACCAGTGCAGCCTGGCGCTTTGTGCCGAGAATCTGCAGTCGCCAGCCTGGCGGTGCCGGGCCTTTGAATGCAGCCGGACGCGGAGAAGGCAGTGTCGCCGACCGCACGGGTTCAATTCGGATTCGATCAGGTTCCGGTGGCCGAATGGCGGGCGTTTCGGACTGGCTGAAGCTGTCAGTTGCTTCAGCAAACTGATGACTGCCTTCCTTAAGCCAGCCCGAAGCCGATGTGATGGATGATCGCTGGCCGGACGATTTTTTCCCTGACTGCTCTGCTTTCGCCTTTGCCTGCTTTGCCCTGAGTGTCACCAGCTCACGAAAATCGAACTGGATCGCCTTTCGCTCCGCGTACGGTCGCACAGCATCCGCAAGTTCATCCGCCGACTGAAAACGCTTTGCCGGATCCTTTTCCATCATTTTCGCAATGATGGCCCCGATTTCAGCAGGTATCTCCGGACGAAGCTGACAAACATTCTTCGGTCGTTTCGATCGGTGCGCCTCAAGTTTCGCTTTGTTGGACTTTTCCGGGAACGGCACATGCGCGGTCAACGCGACATACAGCGTCGCGCCAAGGCTGTAGATATCAGCGCGAGCATCCACATGGCGACTGTCGATCGATTGTTCCGGAGCGATGTAATCGGGCGTTCCCAGGCAGTCGTGGCCGAAGACCATGGAAAGCGAAAACTCTTCTTCCGGTACGTCCTTCATCATTGCCAGGCCGAAATCCAGAATACGCGTCACGCCTCATTAATCAGAAAGTTCGCGGGTTTGATATCGCGATGAATAATCCCTGAGCATGTGCGGCCTCAGTGCTTCCGCGGCCGCAGTGCGATGTCGCGGGCCATTGGCCGCGAGAGCTCCGTACAGGGCGTGAAGTTCATGCAGACTGATGCCGCGAAAAAGTTCCATCACCAGATAATGGACAGCACCGGTCGTGTCCATTCGATATGTGCGGATGATGTTCGGATATTGAGTCGCATTCCGGCGATCGCTTCCAGTTTCATTCGGGCAAGCATTCCGCATCCAGGCATGCTCTGAAGACAGCACTTTAATCGCGACCTTGCGATCCTCCTTTGGATCTTCGGCGATGAAAACGCAACCCATTCCCCCAAAGCCCAGCACTTCGCGAATGCGATAGCGGTCAATCACCAGACCGCGATATCGTCCTTCGAGCAGGCGTTCGGCCTGGAAAGGGGTCAGCACACGTCCTTTCACCAGCAGCTTTGCTGTCTCTCGTGCCGTAGCTGTATCAGGAATCCCGAGCCTTTCGCGCACTTTCTTAATCTGCGATCCCGTGAGCAGCGCGCTCTTTTCGAGCAATTCCAGAAAATTTTGAGCGGCGACCGGAACCTGCATCTTTGTGGCTCTGCCAAACCGAGTCCGATGAATCATGTTCGCCGGAATGAGACCACATGGCCTGTTGCTTCGGGCGAGCGTTCAGATTTCCATGAAAATTTCATGCTCCGTACGCTCATTAGACTACCACTTGCCGGTCGCAGGGAAAACCATTCCTGACCGGAAAGCAAACTTCCTTCAAAACCCTGACCAGAACACTCATTTGCGTCCCAGATCCCGGTCCAGCAGACGGATCAGGCTGGCAATACATGAAACCTGCATTTTTTTCATGGCACTGCTTCGATGCTTTTCCACCGTTTTGAAGCTGATCCCCAATTGAATCCCGGCGGACTTGTTGGTACCTCCTTTATAGACCAGCAGAACGACATCACGCTCGCGAAGTGAGAGTCGGTCCAGATACGATTCACCTGGTGGAAGTACTGGTGGCAGGACTTCGTTAAACGAATCAGCATATTTCAACTGTCGAAACGCCTCTTTTACGGCGGCGAGTAATTCCGCACGGTCGAACGGTTTGTCAAGTACCGTGACGGCCCCGTTCTTCATGGCTTCCACAGCCAGACTGGTCGTCGGGAATGCCGTTACGAGAATGACCTTGAAGTGATTCGGACGAGCTGACAAACGACGCTGAACTTCAATTCCCTCAACCAGGTGCATTACCTGATCCGTGACGACCACACCGGGTGGCAAGTGTTCCGCATCTTCCAGAAACTCTGAGGGAGAACTGTAAGCTCGAACGTCGTACCCGGAGATCTGCAGCATGGTATCGATGACCCTGAGCACTGCGGGATCGTCATCGAGAAGGTAAACCCGCTCGGCCAGATAGGCAGAACGTTCCGGCAGAACAGCCTCATGGGCTGGTCTGGGATTTTCGTCACCTTGAAGAACGGTACCACTCATATTCAGTCACAAGTTCACAAAAGTGGAAGTTGTTGAAAACAGCTGCAACGTACGAAAACGAAACCGCATACGACGGCAGTCCAATCGGTTAGAAATCGCTGGTCATTGTACATTAACCTCGCACCATGGAATATTGACAAGCACCGAATTGCTGTCTGCTGACTCCGGCGGCATCGATTCATCAGCCGGGATACGGGCCTCTGGTCCAAATTGAAACGGCAAGTGAGGCGAGACCTGAAAAAAGGCGACTCGTTGACTTCTGAATTGGATTGCCTGCACATCTGCCAGTATGTTGCATTCCTGCATTTTCGCAGGATACATTTTTCAGCAGAGTTGTCACTTCCTGGCAGAATCTGGTTACTCGAAATCAACAAAAAATGAATTTTCAAGCTTTGAGTTCTTCAGATGTGGTGCCAATCTACCCGGTCCGCCATTTTTCCTCCAGTCTCGCTCTGTCAAAAACTGCAAGGAACCATTACCGTTCCTGCTTGTTCAAGTGTCAGGTCACAATCGTGACACCCGGAATGAATGCCAGGATGGCCCCGTGAAGTACGACATATTAAACGAAGACAAAGGACTGTTTTTCGGCAGTTGCTCGTCGCATGGCAGAAGGCCGTGGCTGTTGATCGGTGCTTTGGGCGCCGGGATGCGAGCCTTTGCCGAGATGCTGCTTGACGCTGGCGAATCTGTCGTAGGCACCGATCATGAACTGACAGCAGATGAGTGTGGTCAGACGGCGCCCGGTTGTCCTCAGACCGTCAGACTCTTCCATCCTGATCATGCGGAACAGATATTCGCGAACACACCCGGGTACGTCGTGTATTCAATGGCTGTACCGGAGCCCTGTCCGCTGCTGCTGCGCAGCCAAGCCCTTGGTTTAACACCCATGCCGCTTTCACAGGCGCTGAGCCAGTTTCTTGTGTCCCGCAGTCTGGCGTGCGTGGCCGGGACACACGGAAAAACGACGACCAGCGGAATGATCTGGTGTATCCTGCAACAAGCGGGCTGTAATCCGTCGGCGTATGTAGGTGGAGTGATGAGAGATCAACATCGCTCCGGTATTTTTGGCTCGGGCGCCGTGGCGGTTGTCGAAAGTTGCGAATACCGTCAGTCATTTCTGCATCTGTCGCCAAAGACAATTGTACTCACTGGAATCGAACCAGATCACTTCGATTGCTTTTCGTCGCAGGCCGACTGCGATCAAACCTTCAACGACTTTGTGGCAAGACTTCCGCGCGACGGTACTCTGGTTTTTAACCACGACTGCCAGCGTTCCGCTGCGATCGCAGCAACGTGCGGACGACGGACCGTTTCATTTTCGATGTGTGAAGAGGCGGACTGGAATGCCATCGGTTGCGCATCAAGGTACGCCGGAATTCCTGGCAACAGTCAGCGGCAGACGTTTCTGCTGCGGAACCGAACTCATGATGTGGGGCGGGTCCAGCTACAGATTCCCGGACTTCACAATCGTCAGAACGCCATCGCTGCCATTGCAGCGGCCGTCGCAACAGGCGTCTCAGTCGAAACAGCCGTCCGCGGTATCGCGGCATTCTCTGGAATTCGCAGGCGTTTCGAACATCGCGGACAGTTGTTCGGCATCGACTGGATCGACGACTACGCGCATCACCCGACCGCAATCCGGTCGACACTCGAAACCGCACGCAGTATCTTCCAGAACCGCCGTCTGATCGCTGTGTTTGAGCCTCATCAGTTGTCGCGAGTTTCGGCACTTTTTGAAGATTTTCGTTCTGCCCTTTCCCTTGCCGACGAATGCCTTATCCTTCCCGTACTTCCCGCGCGAGAAAAGGCTTCCCTCGCTCACTGCAGCCGCGTTTCAGGAACTCTGGTCCGAAGTATCTCTGAATCGGGAGGGCGCGCTTTCCTGACGACGAATCTTGACCAGGTTCTGACAAGATTAGACCATTCCGGGCGACCAGGTGACGTTGTTGTTACAATGGGAGCAGGCAGGACACATCAGATCCATGACGAAATCCATCGAAGACTTCAGCGAAATTCTGCAGCGTGACGAACCGCTCAGCCAGCACACATGGCTGCGCTTGGGTGGCCCTGCGCAATACTTTGTGACTCCGCGTACAGAAGCAGAACTGCTGGATGTCATTTCGGCCTGCCGGAGCCAGCAACTTCCTATCCATATTCTCGGCAGCGGATCAAATCTGCTGGTGCGCGAAGCAGGCGTACCGGGTGTCGTGGTTCGCGTTGTCGAACCGCTCCTGGGTCAAGTGACCATCGAAGGCACTTCACTCACAGCGGGTGGTGGCACATTGCTGTCGCACGTTGTGGCCGAAGCTGTCCGAGCGGGTCTGGGAGGCATCGAGTATCTCGTTGGCATTCCGGGCACGATCGCCGGTGCCGTTGTTGGTAACAGCGGCGGACGGACGGGCGATATTGGTCAGTTAATTACAAGTGTCCGAGTTCTGACGCAGGACAACGACATCGCCGTGCGACGTGGTGATGAGTTATCGTTCTCGTATCGTCGCAGCAGTATTCAGGATTTGCTCATTTTGTCGGCCACTCTGGAACTCACACTCGATGATTCTGAAGAGCTGACTCGTCGGATGCGTAAGAATTGGATTATGAAACGATCGACACAGCCGCTGACCGATCAATCTGCAGGCTGCATCTTTCGTAATCCACGCGGGCTGAGTGCGGGATCGCTGATTGAACAATGCGGACTGAAGGGATTGTCCGTCGGCAAAGCTCGGATCAGCGAACGGCACGCTAACTTTGTTGTGACTGAATCCGGTGCCACCAGCAAAGACGTGGAACAACTCATCAGCCGCATTCAAAAAGCTGTCGCCGAAAAATTTGCAGTGGATCTGGAGCTGGAAATTAAATTCTGGTAATCGAGTCCATGGTTTGATTTGAGGTGGCGCGGGATGATCGCCACAAAAACAAGAAGGATCTGCAATGTCACCGACCATTCCTCATTGCGACCCACTGCGCATCGTTGTCCTGGCAGGTGGTGAATCTGCAGAGCGCGAAGTCAGCCTCGAGAGCGGTGCCTGCGTGGCTGCGGCATTGAAACATCGCGGGCATCGGGTACTGCAGTTTGATCCAGCGATCCTGGCCCTGCATGAAATCCCCCGCAGTACAGATGTCATCCTTCCCATGCTGCATGGTACGGGCGGCGAAGACGGGACACTGCAGCGGGAATTGGAACGACTTGGAATACCATGGCTCGGAAGTTCTGCGACAGCATCGGCGCTCACATTCGACAAGGTCGCGACTCGTGAAATCCTGGGAAACGCCGGACTCCCGGTCGCGCCTGGACTTGCTTTGCTCAGCAATGCGTCCAGCGAATCGATCAAAAATGCCTCACGCCAAATCGGCTATCCGCAGGTTGTGAAGCCGGCAGCCCAGGGATCAAGCGTCGGCATTTCAATTGTCGATTCAGAACTGGAAATCGAAGCCGCGGCGGCTGAAGCGGCGTGCTGGGGAGAAGTGTTCCTCATCGAAAAATTCATTGAAGGCCGCGAAATCACGGTCCCGGTTATCAATGGCGAGGCGTTTCCGGCTGTTGAAATTCTGCCGTCAGCTCGCTGGTATGATTACGCCGCTAAGTACACCGACGAAACGACCCGCTATGACGTCGCACCGAAAAATCTGCCCGCCAATCTCTCCGAAATTGTCCTGGCCGCATGCAAAACCTGCGGAGTCACCGGAATCAGTCGCACGGACCTTCGTGTCGATTCAACAGGTCGGCCCTGGATCCTGGAAATCAATACAATCCCCGGTATGACATCCCACAGTCTTGTGCCGATGTCTGCGCGTGCCCGAGGAATCAGTATTGGCGAACTCTTCGAACAACTCCTGCTTCAGGCCATCGCCAGAAGCAGGATACTCCAAATCATCATGAACACACAGCTCGTACCAGGATCTGCAGTGGACGGGCCTGGGCGGAGCCACGGATGATCATCACCAGAAAAGAAAGTCAGGCTGCATTAGGCCGCAATGTATCGCTGAGTCGTCTCAACCGCGGACCGCTTCCAGCAGTCGAATCCAGGGGGCGACGAAGTGTCCGTTGTCGTGAAACGTGCGACCACTGACGAGGTTGCCGTCAATCACGCAGGGCTCGTTGACAAAAATGCCGCCACAGACTTCCAGATCAAAACGGCATTTTGGCACGGTTGCCATACGTCGCCCTGAACGCAGTCGGCATAGGCCGGAATCTCTACGCCATGGCAGACACTGGCGATGGGCTTGTTGGCCGCGAAAAAATGCTGTGTGATCCGCACCAGATCTTTGTCGTAGCGAATGTACTCAGGAGCCCGTCCGCCGGAGAAAAAGATCCCGGCGTATTCGGTTTCGTCAATGTCATTGAATGCGACGTCCGCATCGATCGAATAGCCTTCCCATTCCTTCGTGATCGTCCAGCCAGGCTTGACTTCGTGCAGCACCATCTGGTATCGCCGCATTTCCGGCGCAGCGACGACAGGCTGAAAGCCGGATTCAATGAGCCGATAAAACGGGTACATTGTGTCGAGCGTTTCCGTCGCATCGCCGACAATGATGAGCACTTTGTTTGATCGCATTAAACTCATCCCGGCTCGCCATCTGTGTTAGCATCGAGCGGTCAATAAGTGTCGTGACTAAATCAGCCGCAGAGCGCTAGCTCCCGGTTTTCACAGAACCGGATGCTAGCGCGTTCCGGCTGATAAGACAATAATAAACCGCTCGATGCTTAGTCGCTTCCGCTATTTCAGCAGATAGCGATTCGCAATCGTGATACCGCTGAGCATCGCTCCCACGATGCCGAGGAAACCCTGATCCGTTCCGCACAGATACAGATTCTGAACCGATGTCTGGCCATTGACAAATTTCTGCGGCGCGCCGTAGACGCACCCGTTGAGGTGGCCGGTGAACCGCCGAATTGTCCGTGGAGTAAAGACGTCGGTGTCAACCACATGCGGACGAAAATCCGGCAGGTGCTTCAATGCGCTTTGGATAATCTGTGAGTTCCAGTAATCCTTCGCAGCGACGTATTCTTCTTCAGGGAGATTCAACCAGTAGTAGGGATCCGCCAGAGCCGTGATGCGAATGCGCCCATCTTCCAGAGGCTGTGAATAGTCGAAATTATTCGGCGAACACACGATGCCGCTCCGCAGATCGACAGGCACCCTGGGACGCTCGTAATGAAAATCTTTGGAATCGCTGTAGAACACGATGGTGTCGCGGTGCCCCAGAGACGCTGGTTCGCAGTCGAGCACGCTGATGGATTCCACAAAGGAAATGTCGCCCGGTTCGGTCTTCATCATTGGAGCGTTGGGATCGACCATCCGCATGGTTTCCGCCGCACCCGCTGATGACAGGATATTCTCGGCTTCGATCTCGGTTCCGTCGTCCAGCAGCACGGACGTCGCCACGCCATTTGTCTGCCGAATCTCCTGGACACCTGCACGCAGCTTCAAATGTCCGCCCAGGGCCTTGAAGTGTTTCACCAGTCGTTTCAGGATGAGCCGAATGCCATCGAACGGCCGTCCGAAGCCCTCGTGAAAAATGCTTTTGAACATAATCACGAACTGATTGAAGTCCATGTCGCGCGGTGTGGCACTTCCATAGAACATCAAGGGGCAGAAGATCATGTCGATCAACAACGGATCCCGGATGTATTCTGACACAACCTGCCGAGCGGACACAGTCGAACGCTCAAGATCGAGCGCATCGTGCTCGGCAATGCGAGTCACCAGCCTCCGGAAGCCGTCGATTTGCTGCGGAAACGCAGCGGCGATCTGTTCGAGGAAGAAGTTGAACTGATTTGTAAAATGGAGCGAGCAGTCAGGGAATACAATTGATGATCGAAGTTGCGGGCGGAGGTCGAAGTCTTCCCACTTCATTCGCAACTGGCGTAACAGCTTGCTGAGTGGTCCCTGTTTTGTGCCAGGTTCTGCATAATTCGTCACGGCGTGCAGGCCAACGTCGTAGTTGCGTTTTCGCAGGCGGTAGAACGAATTCAGACCACCCACCGTGGTGTGACGCTCAAGAATGCAGACGTTCTTTTCAAAGTATGCCAAACGCACGCCAGCAGCCAGACCGGACATTCCGGCACCGATAATAACGGTGTCATAACGCACAGCAGTAACCTTCCGACCGGTGAGTGTCGTATGTAGGATGGACATTCATGTCCGTCGCATGGCCAAGAAACGCTGTCCGGACGAGCACTCGGACATGAATGTCCAAGCTACAGAATTCGCGCCTGGGATGTTAGCTGTTATATTCGAACGACCCTCAGCTCACGCTCCAACCGCAACATCTTTCAGCCGCGGCATCAGGTAACTGACCGTGCCAGCCATGGTGTTGAGATTCGGATAATCTTCTTCTGGAATCTGGATGCGGTACATCTTCCGGAGTTCCATGACAATATCCAGAAAGTCCATGCTGTCCAGTTCCATCTGTTCGCGGAACGGACGCACGTCATCCAGATCGGTGAGATCCTCGTCCGGAGCAATCCGCTCCAGAATTTCCAGAATCACCTGCCGAATCTGATCTGACGTCATTAAACCACCCTCGCACTGTTCAAATGGATGCTTCTGAGCAATCCGAAATCCACAAAAAGAATTCAGCGGCTTCTATCGCCGTCCTGTTCACAAACTGTCAGCCCACATATTTACGGACGATGACAACTGAATTGATGCCCAGCATACCGAATGAATTGTTCAGAATGCAGTTCACATTGCCCAATTCTCGCGGTTGATTGATAACGAGATTTGGCAATGCGCACCTTGGATCCAGATCGTCCAGATTGATTGTAGCGTGGGCAATCCCATCGTCAAATGACGGTAAATTACCCAGCATTTCCAAAGCCCCTGCAGCACCCATCGCGTGCCCGATAAAGCTCTTCGTATTGTTGATGACGGCCTTGCTGTCGGCAAAAATCCGCCGCAACGCACTCGCCTCCTCAATGTCGCCTTGTTCTGTTGCCGTCGCATGGCTGCTGACGATATCGATCTGATCCACGTTGATTTTGGCTCGTTTCATCGCCAATTGCATACATTCCGCCTGACGATTGGCGTCTGGCAGGACAAAATCGCGAGCATCCGAATTCATCGCATAGCCAATGATTTCCGCATAAATCTTCGCACCGCGCGCCAATGCGTGGGGAAGACGTTCCACCGTGCAGATGCCACCGCCTTCCGCGACGACGATGCCATTGCGATTCATATCAAAGGGACGGCAGGCTTTCGTTGGATCCTCGTGCGTTGCCAATGCTCCCTGAGCTGCGAAACTGGCAAAAATCCCGAAGGTGTGAATGCTCTCTGACACGCCACCTGCGACGGCGATATCGACTTCATCCAATCGCAGCATCTGTGCGGCCTGAATAAATCCCGCATTTCCCGCCGCACAGGCTGCACCGAGCGTCAGATGTGGCCCCGTGATGCCCATGTTCAGGGTGACTTCGCCGGCCGCATTGTTGGCGACAGTGCGGGGATTGTGATGATGCGACCAGACTTTGGTGTCGTACTGAAACTTTGAGATTTCGTAGATCTCATTTTCAGTCTCCACATTGCCGTGTTCTGTGATTCCGATGTACACGCCGACTCGATCGCGCGCGACATTAGGCCAATCAAGCCCTGAGTCGCGGACTGCTTCATTCGCGCAGTAAACAGCAATCGACCCGGCTCGGGTCCCGCGGCGGAGGTCTTTCTTCTTCTGGTATCGCAGTTCGTCGAAATTGCAGACGCCGGCGAGCACCGGTCCCATGTAGCGAGTTTCGTAATCGACCACACCGGACTTCCCGTTCAGAAGATTCTGACGGAACTCCGCCAGACTGTTTCCGTTCGGGGAAGTCAGTCCAATTCCGGTGATGACAATTCGATCCTGATCCGACAAGAGATGACCTCAACGCCAATTGCAACTACAAGGAACGCCGTCCGATTCCTTCGAAAGCGGCTTGTTTTTTCCAAATAACCGAGGATTTTTTTTACCGCGCTGCTGGTTCTGGAAAAGGCGAGCAGGGTATCGGGATGCTGAAAGCATGACAAGGACCACGCCAAGTTCCTTGAATCTGCGACGAAAACAAGTCATTTTGGCCATGAAATTCAGGACGCAGGTAATGCTCGAACGCAAAAATATTGAACATAGGGGTCGCAGGTGGTCATCGTTCGCGAATTACTGAAATATAGCCATTGGTTCCATGTCCATCAGACGCATTTCCTGCCATTTGCCAACCCGGAGGCCTGAGATTCTGTGGAATTCGCCAGAGGATTGAAGTCGGTCGGCGTAGTGATGTGCAGCCCTGGTCAGGTTTGCCGCAAGGGGCGAAATAATTCATTCCTGAAAATCAACCATGCCCGAGCTGATCGAAGCTTTCAATTTGCATAAGACGTTCACGACACCGGTCGGAGACGTGCATGCTGTGAACGGGTTGTCACTCAATGTTCGCAGTGGTGAAGTGTTCGGACTCCTCGGGGCAAACGGTGCGGGAAAAACCACGACGTTGCGAATGATCCTGGGCCTGATGAAACCGACGAGCGGCCGAGCGGCCGTCGCGGGATTCGATGTGGCAACTCAACCGGAACAGGTCAAACGCAGCGTCGCCCTGGTCTCGGCCAGCGCCGGGCTGTATCAATGGTTGTCACCGCGGGAATTGATGCACTACTTTGCTGACCTTTATGATGTCCCCAAAGACAATGCGATTCGGCGGATCGATCAGCTTGTTGATCTATTTGATCTGAGCAGTTTTATTGACCGACCATGTTCCGGCTTGAGTACCGGACAACAGCAACGTGTCAATCTGGCAAGGTCACTCATGCATGATCCGCCCGTCGTGCTGATGGATGAACCAACGCGAGGACTGGATATTGTTGGTTCAAAACGAATCTTCGATTTTACCGCACGCCTGAAAGAAATGGGCAAGGCGGTGATCTTCTGCACACATCGCCTTGAAGAGGCTCAACGGTTGTGCGATCGCTTTGGTCTGATGTTCCGTGGTCGACTGCAGTTGCATGGAACGTTGACGGAGTTACAGCAGAAATCCGGACGCGAATCGATCACCGATATGTTCCTGGATCTGATGGAAATGAATCATTCCACGACGGAGGAATCGATGCAGCCTCAGCCCGTGGCAGCAGTTTCAGCACGTGAAGGCAGGTCTGCGTGAATCCGGACAGCGAACACGTCAACAATGAACCAGATCGTCAGGAAAACAAAACAGGCGCTGGCCCTGCGTTGCAATCCTCGTCAACGCTTTTGCGTGTGCTGCGATTGGCTCGGAAGGAACTTCGGGAATCGCTGCGAGATCGACGCACACTCGTGACACTGATTGTGATGCCGTTGATCGTCTACCCGTTGCTGGGGACCGTGGTTCAGAGATTTGCGATCCAGCGGGTCAATCCGGATTCTCCGCCCGCCGTCGTGGTGTTTGACGGCAGTATTTCGGCAGAGCTGGCCACTGCGATGCTGGAAGGACGCGCGGCAGAGAAAGTTCAGAGCGGAAATGGCGATGCTCCCCATGCCGACTCTGACACAGAGAATTCAATCCCAAAGGATGCGGTGCCGTCCGTGCAGGATGTTGCCAGCTCACTCACCGGTTCATCGACCGGTGCGGCCATCGGATCTTTGATGTCCAGTGGTGATTCGGAAGGTCCGCCAATCCGGTTCCGGCAATACGAAAGTCCGGTGAAGGCCGAATACATTGGCGAATTCCTGCAGTCCGAAGACGCCGATGTGGGGGTTCGCCAGATACCCGCCATGCAGGACCGGACGACAGGGAAGATTCAGCCGGGTGATTTCCAGGTTCTCAGCCGCAGCGGGGATACATTCAGCCTGCGTGCTGCGGTCGAAGTGGAAAAACGGCTGCTGGCATTTCGTGATCGTCAACTGCGGATCTTGTTGGACAAGACTCGACTGGGTTCCGGCATCATGCCGACCATTTCCAGGCAATCGGTGGCCAGCAATGCACAAAAATCCTCGCCACTTGGTGCCTTCCTGCCGCTGATGCTCGTGCTGATGACGATGACCGGTGCCGTCTATCCGGCGATCGATCTGACAGCGGGCGAACGTGAACGCGGCACGCTGGAGATTCTGATGGCCGCGCCCGTTTCGCGTGCTCATCTGTTGACAGGAAAATTCATCGCCGTGCTGACCGTTGCCGTCCTGACAGCCGTCATCAACCTGGTCGCGATGTTGCTGACGCTGTACGCCACCGGCTTTGATCGCGTCATCCTGGCGGACGGCGCCACACTGCGAATGTTCTTTCAGATTCTGGCATTGCTCGTAGTGTTCGCGTCATTTTTTTCTGCCGTGCTGCTGTCCATTACCAGTTTCGCCCGCAGTTTTCGTGAGGCTCAGGCATGGCTCATTCCGCTGATGCTGGTTTCGCTCGCGCCGGGAATTCTGAGCCTCATGCCGGGTGTGCATCTGACGGTCGGCCTGGCGCTCGTACCACTGGTCAACATCGTCCTGCTGGGCCGCGAGTTGTTTCAGGGAACCGCCGCGACTCATCTGTATGTGGTGACGCTGCTGTCGACACTTGTGTACACGGTGCTGGCGTTACGAGTGGCGGCGAGTGTCTTTGGAAGCGACACGGTGTTATTCGGCAGTTCCGCAGGTTTGTCGGCGTTTGCGAAATCGCCAGGAAAAGTTCGCTCGCAGATTCCATTGGAGATCGGCATCGGCTGGCTGTTGCTCCTGGTTCCCCTGTTTCTGGTGTTGTCCGGTCTCCGGGCCCGGGTTGTGGCACTGGAGAATTTGTCGGGACAGTTGATGCTTTCCGGAATACTGACGATTCTCCTGTTCGGTGATTCCGGCAGCTATTGCGAAATGGATACATGCATCCGCCGTCGATGTCTTCGCTCTGCACAGGTTTCGGATGGTGACGCTGATCGGAGCGGCATTGCTCGGTTGCACAATGTGGACGATCGCGTATCAGCTTCTGATTTTTTCAAAGGCCCCGTTGCAGTGGACGGAGATCCTGAACAACACAAAACTCAAGGAGCTGGCAGAACGCCTGACGTCCGAAACGCCATTCCTGATTCGCATCGTTACACTGGCGCTGATCCCGGCAGTTTGCGAAGAATTGTTCTTTCGCGGGTTTCTGATCAGTGCTCTTCAGAAGCACAAAGCGCGGTGGGTACGACCGCTGCTGATCAGCACATTCGTCTTCGCCGCCTTTCATGTGATCGTCGATCAGTCACTGACGCTGGAACGTTTTCCCGCAACGTTCCTGCTCGGTCTGGTGTTGTGCGGGATTCGATTCTCCAGCGGCAGCATTTTTCCTGGCATCGTGATGCACGCGCTGATCAATGGATTGCTGCTGTCACTCAAAGAACTGGATCCGATGTTTCAATTCATCGGATTGAATCTGCAAGTTGAAAATGAGTCCTCGCTGCCACCCTGGTTCCTGGCGACATCAGTGCTGATCAGTTGCACCGGAGCGGGTCTGGTCTGGCTGGGACGTACGCGCAGGGGCGAATAGCGGCTCTGCTTCGCCTCAGGATTTCTCCGTCAGGACGGATCCGAAGACCCGTCCTGCGTTAGAAGATGCCATCTCGGACTGAACTCGCCCGGTTACGGAATGACGTTTTCCGCGTCGGTCCACGTGTCGGTTCGGAATGGTGACGCCGGCAGATCGGTGCCGTTGTTGAGATTGGGCTCAGCCAGTTGGTGCCAGCCGAAACGGACGGCTGCGGGTTTGGTGACCCCTTCGGCGGTTACGACGACAGTATCACCCTCAATCTTCGCAGTTGCTTTGACGAACTTCTTGTCTTCGCCGGCAATCGACCACCAGGACAGGTCCTTCCCATCGCGAGACTTCAGACCGGCCGCATGATCAAACGCAATGATCGCCTTGTTGCCGTCCACTTTCATCGACTTGTACAGCGGCCCGGAGTAAACCAGATCGGCCTTGCCATACGTATTCGCCAGTGCCCACAGAGACAGTCGACGACCGACTTCCTGCTTGTTCGGCGGGTGAATGTCGTTGAGCGTTGTGATGTCCGTCAGCACGGCCATGCCTGTGTTTTTGACGGCCAGAGTTGCCGACTGTGCTTCCCAGATACCAGCCAGGCGAGTTGGATCATCGTCGTAGTTGTATGGAGCCAGCTGTGCAAACAGGAACGGAAAATCACGGTTGCCTTCCTGATTCCAGACGGAACGCCAGCCTTCAATCAGACCTCGCTTGAGCTGATAATAATGCATTCCCAGTCCGTTGTTGGACTCGCCCTGATACCACAGGAACCCGCGGATGCCGAACGGGACAATCGGATGAATCATCCCGTTGTAGAGGCCCGTATGCTGGTAGTTACTGTTGAGCGGGTGGCCGGGAAGATTCGATGGAGCAGCAGGCAACGCATCGCCGGGCTTTGCAGCCTCCACGGCCTGGTCGTAAACCTTGATCGCATCCGCGTAGTGAGCAAGGCTTTCAGAATATCCATTCAGCATGCCGAGCCATTCTTTTTTCTCGCCGTCCAGCTCGGGGATCGCCGTGTATCCCTGTGGCGGAATCCAGGGCTGAATGCGAGTTCCTCCCCAGGCGGTGGTGATCAGACCAACGGGCATGTCCAGCTGCTGATGGATCTCGCGACCAAAAAAGAACAGCACCGCTGAAGCCCCTGCAGCAGTCTCTGGTGAGCACTCAACCCACTGTGCTGCAACATGCTCGGACGGAGAGCCAGACGGGATCAACGGGATTATGAAGAGTCGAATCTTTGGAAACTTCGCACTCGCGATTTCCTGCGGACCGTTAATCGACTGGGCGACATTCCACTGCATATTGGACTGCCCTGAGCCGGCCCAGACTTCCCCGATCAGGATATTGGCGACTTTAATCTCGTTCTTTCCTTTCACCGTCATCTCATGCGGACCGCCAGCGGTCTTGACGGCGGGAAGCGTGACCTTCCACGTGCCAGCTCCGTCTGCTGTGCTCTTGACGTTGGAGTCACCAAGCGTGACGGTGACCTCTTCACCAGGATCAGCCCAGCCCCAGATCGGAAGTGGAATGTCCTTTTGCAGGACCATGTTGTTGCTGATCACTTCCGGCAACCGCACATCGGCTTGCACCGTGGCGACACCTGCGAGCCATGCTCCGAAAGCCGCGATCAGACACATTCGAACGTTCTTCATTCTGTGTTACTCCTGAGTATTTCTGTCGTGATTGCTGATGACAACTCATCAACAGTCGATCATGTCACAGGCTGAGCGATGAGTTGTCACTGCTGTAGATCAGCCCCCCAAAATGCAAACTCCACTGTGGCGATGATGACACTTGTCACCCAACACCGCAAGGCGCTGCGGAAAAGTGCATCGACCGGGGGGCAGTCGTTGACTGGTGGTCGGCCTCCGATTCGCTGCGGAGCCGCGGCGTGCGGTAGCCTGTGGTGAAACCGCAGGTCATCAGCACACAAAACGCCTGAGCTGCGGAGCAGCCAATCGCATAGTCCCTCATGGTCAGGATCCTGCCAATGAGAGAATGCGCCCCAGCCATTCGGGAATTGGATGCCGCGTATACGGCCGCAAGGACTTTGACGATACAATCAGATGTCGCCCTCGTAAGGCGATGCCCTCATCGGTCCCCGGAAAGTTTCCGGGGACCAGATGAAGTCTGTTCGCAATGGTAGAAGGTCTGAATGAGCATGTTCATTCAAAACACAGTCCGCAGATTCGCGGGGATCTGTCTGATTGCCGTGTTTTCGATTCTCACGTGGTCCTCGGCGTTTGCTGAGGACTTCATGTTTGAACGCGATATTCGTCCGATTCTCAGAGCCCACTGCTTTGATTGTCATGGAGCCACGGAGGAACCCAAAGGTGGCCTCGACCTGCGGCAGGTCCGGCGGATGCAGAAGGGCGGCGAATCGGGAGCGGCGATTATTCCCGGCAAAGTCGATGAGAGTCTGTTGCTCGAACGGGTCCGTTCGGGAGAAATGCCTCCCGGTGAAATGAAGCTGACTCCCAGGGAGACAGAGACGCTCACGCAGTGGATCGCAGGTGGAGCCAGAACAGTTCGGCCCGAACCCGACACCATTCCTCCCGGACTTGGAATCACTCCGGAAGAACGAGCCTTCTGGTCGTTTCAACCGATTCATCGGCCCGTCGAACCCGCTGTTCGCGATGAGGCACGGATCCGTATTCGAAATCCGATTGATGCGTTTCTTCTCGCTCGCATGCCTGAAGGTCTGACGTTTGCGGATGACGCAGATCGCCATACGCTGATTCTGCGAACTCACATTGATCTAACGGGACTGCCTCCTTCGGCCGAGCTGCTTCAGCAGTGGATTAACGATCCTTCGGAAGACTGGTACGCCCGGCTGATTGAGTCACTGCTCGCTTCTCCCACTTATGGTGAGCGCTGGGCGCGGCACTGGCTGGATGTAGCCGGCTACGCGGATTCCGATGGCTATACCGTCAGCGATCCCGAACGGCCCTGGGCATGGAAGTTTCGCGATTATGTCATTCGATCTTTCAATGCTGACAAGCCGTTTGACCGGTTCATCACCGAACAGTTGGCGGGGGATGAGCTCGCCGGGCCTCAGCAGGGCGATCTCACTGCCGAACAAATCGAATTGCTTTCCGCAACCGGCTACCTTCGCATGGCGGCTGACGGAACGGGCAGCGGCGAAGACAATCCGACGGCCCGCAATCAGATGATCGGCGACACACTGAAGATCGTCAGCACGTCACTGCTGGGTCTCAGCGTCGGATGTGCTCAGTGCCACGACCATCGCTATGACCCGATCCCGCAAACCGATTACTACTCCCTCCGAGCCATCTTTACCCCGGCCATGGACTGGCAGAACTGGCGAGTTCCTTCGCAGCGCTTGATGTCCCTGTACACAGAAGCCGATCGACAGAAAGCGGCCGAAGTTGGCGCCGAGGCGGGTTCGATCGGGGCCGAACGTGCCGCGAAACAGGCAGAATACATATCGCAGGCTCTGGCAAAGGAGTTGCTGAAATATGAAGAGCCGCTGCGCTCATTGCTTAAGGCAGCCTACGAAACGGAAGCCGGAAAACGCACGCCCGAACAAACGGATCTGCTCGCCAAAAACCCGAGCGTCAATATCTCTCCGGGAGTGTTGTATCAGTACCTGCCGGAAGCGGCTGAGGATCTTAAGAAGTACGACGCACGGATCGCCGAGGCCAATGGTAAACGACCTGCCGAAGAATTCCTCGCGGTGCTGACTGAACCTGCCGGCCATCTTCCCGAAACACACTTGTTCCATCGTGGAGAATTTCAACAGCCTCTCGCTGTTGTTCCGCCCGCCGCATTGACCGTGGCCTGTTCAGAAGACGCCCGAGTGGAATTCCCGGTGGACGATCCTTCGCTGCCAACCTCCGGACGACGTCTGGCATTCGCGAAGTGGCTGACCATTTGTGACAATCCGCTCGTGGCACGAGTCCTCGTGAACCGGATCTGGCTGCATCACTTCGGAAAGGGTCTGGTCCCCACGCCGGCGGACTTCGGTCGCCTCGGCGTCCCGCCGACTCATCCGGAACTGCTCGATTGGCTGGCTGATGAATTTATGCAGAACGGCTGGAGCGTCAAGCAGCTGCATCGCATCATCCTCTCATCCTCGGCATGGCGGCAGTCGTCTCGCCGAGAGGCCATGCACAATTCACTGGATCCTGACAATCAGTTCTATTCGCGTCAGTCGATCACTCGCCTCGATGCAGAGCTGGTGCGAGACCGCATGCTGGCTGCGACCGGACGACTGAACCCGCAACAGTTTGGTGCTCCGGCTCCCATCGCCGAAGACGACGCGGGGCAGGTCGTGATCGATGACAATGAAACTCGCCGAAGCATGTACATCAAGGTTCGGCGGTCACAGCCAGTTGCCATGCTGCAGTCCTTTGACGCTCCGGTCATGGAAGTGAACTGCGAGCGTCGCCCGGTTTCCACGGTGGCCACGCAGGCATTAATGCTGATGAATTCCGGCGCCATTCTGAATCATGCGGCGAAACTGGCGGAACGATGTCGTGCCGAGGGCATTCCAGTTCCCGATGATCAGCTGGCCAGCCTGCCAACTCTTCCCGCACCGCCGCACGAATCGTGGCAATATGGCTACGGTGCGTTCAATGAAATGTCAAAACAGACCGAATCATTTACGCCGTTGACTTACTTCACCGGATCGCAGTGGCAGGCCGGTGCGACCTTGCCTGACTCGACACTGGGTTTTGTCCTTCTGCATGCTCAAGGTGGTCATCCGGATCAGCCAGGCCGCGCGGTGATTCGACGTTGGGTGGCTCCGAAATCCGGAACGCTGACCCTTTCCGGATCCTTGCAGCACGGCAGTCCAAACGGTGATGGTGTTCGCGCCCGCGTGGTCAGCAGCCGAACTGCTCAGCAGGGGAACGGCCTGCTGGGTGAATGGACATGCTTCAACTCAAAGGTCGATTGTGCGATCGCGGCGACTGCCGTTGAAGCCGGCGACACAATCGACCTGATTGTCGACTGCATTACCAATCACACCTCAGATTCCTTTCAGTGGCCAGCGATCATCAGCCTGACCTCGGCGGACGGCGCAGTGCAGTTGTTTGACTCGACCGCTGGATTCCACGGACCACCGGAACCTCGCGGACTCCTTGTCGGGCAGGTCACACGAGCCTGGCAGTTGGCGTATTGCCGCAATCCTGAACTCGACGAGCTTGTGACATCCATGGCCTTCCTTGCCGACCAGGTTGGATACCTTCAAACCCACCGAGACCGAATCCCTGCCGGCCTCACAGAATCGCAGCAAGCCCTCACAGATCTTTGCCAGGTACTGCTGACATCAAATGAGTTCTTATATGTAAAGCAGTCGGACAGCGCCACCTTTTCCGAAATAGTAGCCCGAAGCGTAAGCGAGGGAACGAGTTAGGTACAATCCCTCGCTCACGCTTCGGGTTGCAAAAAATACCGCATTTCGCCCGCTCTTCGAACCGTACGCTCATCATCTCCCCGCCCTGCAAATCCCAAGCCTCATGAACACTCCATTCTCTTTCTCGCGCCGATCATTCCTTGAACACAACGCCATGGGCATCGGTTCCGTGGCGCTGGCCTGGCTGATGCAGCAGGAAGCTGCCCGAGCCGTGCCGCCTGTCATCAAGCAGAAACCGGTGACAGATCTGAAACCTCGTGCACCGCAGTTTCAGCCTCAAGCCCGCGCATGATCTCGCTGTTCCAGCACGGTGGCCCGTCGCACATGGATCTGACCGATCCCAAGCCGGAATTGACGAAGTTCTCCGGCACCGACTATCCGGGCGAAGTGCAGTTCAGTTTCGTGAATCAGGCCCAAAAAACTTCTGGGCAGTCCGTTTCAGTTTCGCAAACACGGCGAATGCGGGACAGAGATTTCCGAGTTGCTTCCTCACACGGCGGACATTGTGGATGACATTTGTCTGATCCGCAGCATGCACACCGGGGCCAATGGTCATGAAGTCTCGATCCGCTATTTTCATGGCGGAATCCCGGGAGTCCTCGGTCGGCCGCATTATGCGTCATGGCTGCTCTATGCACTCGGATCGGAGACTCAGGATCTGCCGGCGTATATAATGCTGACCGATCCGGGCGGACATCCGGTGGACGGCGTGAACAACTGGTCGAACGGTTTCATGCCGCCGTTGTTTCAGGGAACCGTGCTGCGTCCCAAAGAGCCTCGCATTCTGAACCTCGCTGCAGCGTCTCATCTGCAGGGCACGCTGCAGCGGCAGAATCTGGCGTTGCTTCAAAGCTGAATTCACGGCATCTGGAACAAACCGGCGGCGACGCAGATCTGGAAGCCCGCATTGCCAGCTATGAACTCGCCGCCAGAATGCAGACATCTGCGACGGAGGCGCTGGACATCAGTCAGGAAACTCAGGCCACTCAGACTCTTTACGGGCTTGACCATGATGCGACTCGGGAATACGGCACTCGATGTCTGATCGCCCGACGACTTGTCGAACGGGGGGTCCGGTTTGTGCAGCTGTTCCTTGGTGGTCAGCCCTGGGACAATCACGGCAGCATTCGCACGGCATTGCCGGCAGTGTGCCAGAGCGTCGACAAGCCCGCCGCAGCGCTCGTGACTGACCTCAAACAGCGCGGCCTGCTGGATTCGACGATCGTACACTGGGGCGGCGAAATCGGACGACTCCCGGTGACTCAGGTCATTGGCGACTCGGCCCCGGCAGGACGCGACCACAACGGCCAGGGCTTCAGTATCTGGCTCGCGGGCGGCGGCATCAAAGGCGGCATGGCTTACGGGACCACCGACGAATTCGGCCACCGCGCCGTCGAGAACGTGGTGACACCCAACGATTACCAGGCAACGCTGATGTCGCTTTTTGGACTCGACCATTCAAAACTGATCTACCACCGCAACGACCAGCCTCAGGTCCTCACCGCCAACCGCCCCGCGAAGATCGTGACGGATATCCTGAAAACCGCGCCGCTGACCTGATTCATCGCCCGTTCGAAGAATTACGGTCCATTTGCAACCAGCCTCGCTACGTGTATCTGACTGCTCGATGCTGCAGTTCGAAGTATTCCGGCAACAAGCTGTCGACCTGCAACAGTCCCTTGCGAGTCAGTTTCAGCTCATTGCCTTGTACGGTCAGATATCCGGCAGCCTGCTGATTCCGAAACGGCGCGGCGAATTCCTCCTGAACGCGGACGTTGTATTTTGGTTGATACGGCCAAGATCCACGTGGCCTTCCTTCATCAACAGAACCAGTTCGCGAATCAGCATCTGGTGAGCTGTCGGTCTGAGCGCGCGATTGATCGGCAGTTCGCCGCGATTGACAGTTTCCATGTAGTCTTCGATGCCATCGAGATTCTGATAATGCACTCCCTGGAAATGTCCAAAGCTGGAAACGCCGGTAGCGATCAGATCACTGCCTCGGAACAAATGATCGCGATACACAAAATGATCGGTGTCAGGATTTTTGATCATCTCATTTCCACTCGAAACGTGATAACCGGCTGCAAGCAGGCGGTCCATCGCTTCACTCACCCAGCGTCGCTTTGTCGGCCAGTCAGCCACCGGCGACGCGATTCCCGTCTCTCGCATCTCCTTTGAGATCACGGTATTGAACGGCAGTTCCATCTGGTACATCGTAATATTGTCCGGCTGCATTTCAGCCGCCTTTTCGACACAGCGATGCCAGTTCTCGTCGGTCTCACCTATCATACCCGCGATGAGATCGATGTTGACCTGCGGAAACCCCACTTGCTGAATCCAGTCATACGCCCGCATAATTTCCGGGGACAAATGAGCGCGGCCGTTTTCTTCCAGAATGTGATCGTCGAAGTTTTCGACTCCCAGCGAGATGCGCGTAATGCCCATGTCGCGGAGAGTTTCAAGTTTATCGAGATTAAGCGTGCCTGGTTCGCCTTCGAACGTCACTTCTTCGGCGCGGTCCCATGAAATGTATTCGCTCATCCGGTCGCGAAGGGATCGCAGCTGCCGGGAACTCAGGTAACTGGGCGTGCCACCGCCGAAGTAGACAAATTTCAGCTCGCGGTTTCCGATGGCGGCACGCTGGCTGATGAGTTCAATCTCCCGCATCAGGGCCTGGACGTAGTTTTCAATCGCCTGGGCGTTCTGATTTGTATACACGCGGAAGTAGCAGAACTTGCAGCGTTTGCGACAGAACGGGATGTGAATGTACAACCCCAGCGGCGTATTGGCCGTCTGATCCGGATCTGAGTCCAGCGCTTCGATCGCGATGGGAACAAGCTCGGACTTCCATTGAGAGAAAGGTGGATAGTTGGAGATGAAGTAGCTGCCGACTTCGGTGGTCGTGGCTGTTTCAGTTGTGGTCATGAGTTCTCACCATTCATCGGGAAGTCCCGACTGGAAACGTCTGAAAAGGCATCAGGGCCCAGTGCTTCTGGGTTCACTGTATAAAGAATGGTGCCGGATTCCAATGGGATTGACGGATTGCGGGTCTCCATGATTCTCGCGATCGATTCCGATGAGGTAAACTGTACGGGACGTACGGAATAGTCTGCGTGCGCTGGCGGAAAAGGGGGTCGGGAACCAATAGTTCGACGGTTTGACTTTCGACCCACCATCTCTTCACCATCCGAGGCAAGGGACTGTCGTTTTAATCGTTTATACCTCATGCGGTCGAAAGTGACATTAACCCGAAGCGTCAGCGAGGGCCGCAAATCCCAATCCCTCGCTGACGCTTCGGGTTACGATCCGGTGCTCACAAAAGTGTCATTTTCGGCCGCGCGGAGTATATCGGCAAGCCGCAGGCGTCGTTGCCGCGTTTCGCCTGCGCCTGCGCTCGCCGTTAAACGGATTTTCTGACTCGATAAACTAAATCGACAGTTCCCAGGCTGAATTATTTCTCCAAAGGTCATTGTGATGATCAAAGCCTTCCTGAAAAACTATTTGCCGCGGCACCGGAACCGCGTGAATCAGGGACTGCATCTGATCGGAGTTCCACTGACGTTTGTAGGGACTCCGTGGACTATTATAGCTGGCGCGGCTCCATGGTGGCCATGTGTCTGTTTTGTGGGTGGTTACCTTTTGCAATTTGCCGGTCATGCCTTTGAGGGCAATGATGCCGGTGAGGTTGTCTTTTTGAAGAAGCTGCTGGGAATGGCCTATACCGAATATGGTCCAGGCGCTGCACCCTCAAGCATTGCCGATTGTCACGACGATAGCTCAACAGGTTGATTTGTCACATTGGCGAAGTCTGCGTATCGCAGTACTTCGCCCGTTCCGCTGTGAAGTCAGGGGCAAGGACGTTCCTGCTGCACAGACGACATCGCCGTTGTGTGAACTGCATTCCATGTGGTTCAGACGCGGGACGAAGAGTGACTTTTCATTGAGACAGGGATGTCACATGAAATCCTTCGCATTCGGTCACGTTGCGATTCAGCTTCGGGATTTGATCACGGAACTTTCGCGATCAATTCGCCACTCGCTGGTACACAGCAGGAAACAAAAGGCCCTGTGCCCGCAACCTGTGACAGGTCTGCGGTCGCGGCTTCCGAAACTGATCATCGTCGGCGCACTGTCATCATCCATGATGCTGTCCGGCTGCTCAATGTCGCGCAAGAAGCGACCGAGCGAACTGCATTATGCGGACGGTGACAAACAAATTACTTCGTATCGCGGATACAACACCGCGATCGAGTATCCGGCCATCGAGAACGTGACGGCCCGCGCGGTTCAGCTCAGCAGTGAGCCACGCACTCTGCAGCGGAACGCCGATGACGAAGTCCGCGAGGTCACCCTGCATGAGATGATGCTGACCGCGCTGTCACATAACGAGATTATCGAAACCAGCGCACTGGGTGAGATCGGCTCCAAGGCCGTGCTGACAAATCCGAACGGCGTGGCGTCAGTTTATGATTCGGCCATTCAGGAAACAGGCGTTCTGTTCGGTCGCCGCGGGATGGAGGCCGCACTTTCAGACTTTGATGCTCGATTGCAGTCCAGCCTGATTCTTTCCGGTCAGGACAATCGATTGAATACGGCCGGTCTGCCCGTTTCGAGCAATGATGTCGGTGCCTTCAATACCTCTTTGAGCAAAGCATTGGCGACCGGAGCCAATGTTTCCGTCATCAGCAACTGGTCAGACACCATGACCAACAATCCGTTAAACAATTATTCGTCGGTCTATCAGGGAGTACTCGGAGCCCAGATTAATCAGCCGTTGCTGGCGGGAGCCGGAGTGGAATTCACGCGAGTCGCCGGAACGTCGAATCCGGCATTCGGAGCGATCACAGGGGTCAGCCAGGGCGTCGCCATTGCCCGCATCAATCAGGATATTTCGCTGGCCGATTTTGAAATTGCCGTGCGGACGTCCTTGAGTGACATTGAGAATGCCTACTGGGATCTGTATCTCGCGTATCGTCTGTTCGATACCAGCGTCACGGCGCACGAAAGTGCTGCCGAGACGTGGCGGGTGACAGATGAGATCATGAACGCTGGCGGCAGGGCGGCTACGGATTTCCGGGCAGGCCGCAAGCCAGGTGGGACCCGCAGAGCACTTGCAGGTCAAGGACCGACTCTACGAAACCAAGGCCAGCCTCGAACTTGCACTGAATGACGTGTATCAGGCAGAATCCGAACTGCGGCGACTCGTCGGACTCCCCATGAATGACGGCACTGTTCTGCGACCGGCGGAAGAGCCGATTGGCCGAGTTGCGTCCAGACTGGCAGGCAAGCCTGGTCGATGGTTTGACGTTTCGCGTCGAACTGCGACGTCAGAAGTGGCAGATCAAGAGCCTGCAACTGCAACTGGATGCGGCACGCAACCTTGTCCGTCCAAGTCTGAATGCGGTGGGCGGCTACAATGTGCTGGGATTTGGCAATAAACTGGCCAGCCAGGGAGTTAACGACCCGGCCACCGGCACTCCGACAAACAGTGCATTTGGATCCATGTCGCGTGACGATTTGAATGCGTGGAACGTCGGGATGCAGTTCACCATGCCAATTGGTCTGCGTCAGGCGCGCAGCCAGGCTCGCAACTACGAACTGCAGGTTGCAAAGGCGAATGCAGTTCTCGCAGCTCAGGAACGCAGTATCGCCCACGATATTGCGAATGCCATTCAGGATGTCGCAGCAAACTACGCGGCGGCTCAATCGAATTTCTATCGGATGAAAGCGGCGCATGAACGAGTGAGAATCTTCAGAGAAGAAAAAGAGATTGGGGTCGCGATTGTGGATCTTGAACTGCGGGCCCAGGCAAGCCTCGCAACTGCAGAAGGCGCCTACTATCAGCAGGTTGTGGCGTATAACAAAGCGATCACCAGCCTGAATCTGGCAACCGGCCGACTCCTGGAATTCAACAACATTTATCTGCAGGAAGGCAAATGGTGCCCCGAAGCATATGACGACGCGATGCTTCGCGCTCAAGAACGAACTCATGCCGTTGATAATCCGCACCTGGGAACAGCGCCAACGGAATTCGCGTCGCGGCATCCAGTCGGTTACGTCGAACTGGTGACACCAGAGTTTGATCAGATTGAAGAACTCGAAATGCCGGAGTCACCGCCTGAAGCGCCGCCGGACGATACCACGGATGAACCCGATGCGGCGCTTTGAGGATTGAGGATTGAGGCGAGCGGCAGATTTCTGGTTACCGTCGAAAACCGGGGCTAGCGCCCTGCGGCTAATAAAATC
>JBBJME010000360.1:0-6282 GCA_037719765.1 Planctomycetaceae bacterium | reverse complement strand
CAAATCTCTTCTTTTTCGCGGCACTCGTTTCCCTGAGCATTTCGGAACGACAAGACGGCTATCGAACTTTTTTTGGCTGGGGTCCGCGACTGGGCAACAGCGACACGACGGTGAATGGATGGCGCACATCATCTACCCATAAAGATTTATGACTGATTGTCCAGCCGATCCGGGCCGATCCGGGTCAACGTCGTGGCCAACACCTCATCGACCGTGCGAAGCGGCCGGCCGAGGAATGGATCGACGCGCCCGAGTTCACCCCGCGCCATCCCATGATACGTAGTCGCCCACTGCCGGGCGAAATCTTCGGATTTGCCCGCCGCCGTCAGGCGAGCGACGTATTCGTCCAGGGGGACGATCCGCCGGACCAGCGGGCGGCCCCGGACGCGGCCAAGGATCTCAGCCATGCCTTGGATGTCGAGTGCGGCCGGACCGGTTTGTTCAGCGTGTCGCCCGCGTGCCCGCCCTCAAGCAGGAGCCGGGCTGTCCCCTCGGCCAAATTGATAAATTCGAAGCATTCGGTTTGACAGCAGTTCCGGCCCCTCGTGTTGCGCCGCCGCTGATCGCCGACTGTTTTGCAAATCTCGAATGCAAGGTGGCCGACTCGCATCTCGTGAACAAATACAATCTTTTCGTCCTCGAAGTGCTCAAGGCCTGGATCGATCCAACGCAAAAGAACCCGAAAACCATCCACCATCGCGGATACGGCACGTTCGTCGTGGATGGCGAGACAATCAAGCTGAAATCGAAGATGCGGTAATACTTAGCCCAGCGCGATGCTAACGTTCATCGACATCAGTCAATCGCGGCACATGCAGGCGTCAAATGTTTGCCAGTTCGCCGAAATACTCGTTGTCCTCCGCGTAACCGCCTTCGCCTTTGTTGATCGACTTGAAGTCCTCGACGAACTCGATCGCCTGAATCCATTTGACCATCTTGAAACCGAGCTGGTTCTCGACACGCAGTCGCAGCGGCGCTCCGTGCAGATGATTGAGCGGATGGTAGTTCATCTCATATGCCAGCATCGTTTGCGGGTTCAAAGCATTTTCAATCGAAAGTGAGTCGTAATATTGGCCGGCGGCGACCCCTGTCGTGAATTCGACACCCTCGCTAAACGAGTAAAAAATGACCGCTCTTGCTTTGGGTGCCGGCCGGACTAACTGGATCAACTCTGCCAGCGGCAACCCTCCCCATTCGGCAATGCCCGACCACCCCTGAATGCAATGGTGTAGCGTGATCTGGGTTTTCTGGCCCAGTGCCCGGAGATCGTCCAGGGATAGCTCGACCGGATTCTCCACCAAGCCGTACACCTTGAGGCGATAGCTCTTGAATTCGCAGGCGGCCAGTGTCTTCCACTCGTCTGAGGTCGGCATCTTACCGTTGACCCAGAAGAAGGGGGAAATGTCAGCGCGGCCGAACTCGGCCACCGGGGCGGAGTGATCGAGAAGAAACCCCATGACCGGGCTAACGACCGCCGTGGCGACGTGCTGGACGGCTCGGGGATGCTTCCATGCCGCCCAGTTGGCGAACACGTTCAGCAAGACGACCAAGCCGATTCCCGCCAGGCCCAGGTACAAGCCGATCAGGTTGGCCTCGTCGGTGCCCACCACGATGTGGTTCATGTTTCGGACAAAGCCGGTGAGCACGACCATACTCACGTGACCGATCACAAAAACGACGAAAGCGCACATGATGAGGAAGTGGATCGACCGTCCGATTTGCCGGTTGCCGGGCAGCTTCGGATACCACGGAAACCGAGCTGTGAAGGCCGGCGACATTGATGGGCCGGTCATCATCGCCAGGGGGGCCAGGACGAACACGACTCCAAAGTAGGAAAGCTTCTGGAGGGCGTTGTAATGGTAGAAGCCATTTGGCTCCGGCGGCAGATGGAAAGTGACGTAGTGAACGAAGACAGCCCAAGCGTCCGGCACGATCTGCCAGGAAGTCGGGACCAGTCGCTGCCACTGCCCAGTCCCGAATAATAGCGCCACGAAGACGAAGCCGTTCCCTACCCAGAAGAGGACACTCAGGAAGTGCCAGTGCCGAGCCATGCCGACCGTGTGCCGATACCCGGGTAGGCCAATCCATGGGGAGGGGTGCGATCTGCGTAATGCGCACTGAATTGTCAGGAAACTGGCATTCAAAAAAGGAGGCGTCTTCCCGAGAATGTTGGTTCTGACACTTACATTTTCTTTAGAAGGACGCCTCCCATGGATGGTCAGGTTACAGCAAGGACGTTGGTTTGTGCAATTCCGAAGGCTGTCATTGTCAGTTGGGTGAACAAGAGACTTGAGGAAATGGGCAAAGTCCTGATCAAGACCATTGGGAAGTTTGTGAACGCGGAAGTTGCCCCGACCAAGGAGCATGAGTTTGAATGCCATGTCGAAGCACACGTCCGTGAACTCGCGCGTTCGTTGACCGAATGGAGCTTCAATTCGCTGGAACCAAAAAAAGTGGAAGCCATGCCAACGCGGATTGAGCATCTTGGGGACACTTACCGCAAGCTCAACAATAAGACGCCGCATTCGAAAATCCTCACGCGGTTTGGCAACATCACTTTGACCCGAGCCATGTATCGTCGAGGCAGTCGAGGCAAGACGATCTCGCCGCTGGAAAAAATTCTGGGCATCGAGTGTGGTGCGACTCCCGGCGCGCAGGATCTTATCGGTCGGCAAGTCGCCGCAGCGGGATCGTCGCAGGGGCGAAGCATCGAAGTCATTGCAGAACGCACGGGCGCTAAAATCGGCGCGAAAAAGCTCCGCAATCTTTCGTCGCATCTGGCAGACATCATGGAGCCGCATCG
Source organism: Planctomycetaceae bacterium (assembly GCA_037719765.1). Lineage (GTDB taxonomy): Bacteria > Planctomycetota > Planctomycetia > Planctomycetales > Planctomycetaceae > SXXK01. The sequence goes on along the minus strand of JBBJME010000360.1, from coordinate 3,479 downwards.
CGAACACTGCCAGGTTCAACAGCTCGCCGAATGGATTGATCAGGCGGTAAAAGACGGGGAAAAAGCTACTTTGTCCATCAGTCGTGACGGAGTCAGTCTCCGGATCGCGCCCTTTGGAAATTTTGAAATGGCGTCCGTCGCCACGCTCAGTGTCTACGCCGACGGCGAGCGAATAGGCACTGTTTATCTGGCCGCAGCTCCGGAAGAAAATCAGGCATCGCTGAGTGAAACGTTCACGTCGCTGCTAAAGGCGATCATTCAAAGTCGCGGGTCCAAACTGAGTCGCATCGTGTACGTCAGCGACGCAGGAAAAATCGAAACGGCGTATTGGAAGAATGTGCTGCGGTGTTTGTTTGTGGATGGTACACGCATCAAGATCCACCGCGTCGTCGATTACTACCATGCCAGCCTGCGACTGACCACGATTGCCGATTCGCTGCTGCTGACGGCGGCTCAACGTAAGCAGTGGCTTAGCCGCGTTCGCAAACTTCTGCTGGAACCCGGCGGCTGGGGCCGAGTCATGCGGTCGATCGCCTCCATGAAAGAGATTTACGGACTCGATTCTGCAAAGGAGGACGATTTTGAAACCGCCAAACGCTACCTTCATCGCTACCGACGATTCATGGACTACGCCGAGTACCGCAGCAACGGCAGTCCCATCGGCAGCGGCATCGTGGAATCCGCCTGCAAGCAGATCGTCACCGAACGCCTGAAGCTCTCCGGCATGAGATGGGCTCACGCGGGAGCCGCCCAAATCATGACGCTCCGTTCCATTCTCCTGAGCCAGACATGGGCCGCGACATTTCATAAGTCATTACTAACATCACCCGCTGTCAACAGCCTAATCGCTCAACAAACCCCGTAATTTTACAGTTCAGAGTGCGCATACGGCGGATCGCACCCATGGGGAGAGATGCCGGGAGTCTTCCTTGGCCGTCCAGACGCGGTCTTTCGGCACTTCAACCGGTGTCAGCCGGAGCCACTCGCTGCCGGGAGTACAATGGACATTCCAATAAAGTCGGGGGTGGTCCGCCAGTATCTGGAGGCCACTGCGTATCAGCAGGACGAGGAACAGGAAGTTGACATAGTGGGTGACTCGCAGCCAGGCCGGGAAACCGTAAGGCTCCGTCGCCGTCTCCGAGGCCAACGTGGGACTGAACGACATCAGCGGAAGACCGACAGTGCCCCATTGAATGTAAGCGGCAGCCACCGTGAGCAACAGCGTCGAGAAGAGTAGCAGGAGTGTTTTGAGCCTAATGTGCATAAGGTTACTTCATCGATCCATCAGTAGGCGTGCGCGTCGCAGTGGTCCATTTGCCTTACCGGTTTTCCGCACGGTGGCCAGCCGTAAATTAGTTTCAAAGCGGCTAGTCACCCCGCAAGCGGATTGGTTGAGATCCTGCCTCCGCGAGAATCTGCTCCGCCTCGACGAGTTTGGCGCTCGAATCGTGGCTGTGACTTTCGGCAGCGACCAGGATCATCCCCTGAGTTACTGCTTGTTCGTAATAATTAACCAGTTCGCGATCCATACCCCGGGTCGTCATGGCGCCTACAAATCCGCCGACAATGGCTCCAAGGCCCGCCAACAAAGGCCCCACTGCAATCAGAGCGACACCTCCAGTGCCGACAATCATGACGGTGGACGCAACACCGCCCAGCAGTGCGCCGATGGCGCCTCCGGCGGCTGCCGCCAGGGGCGTATCGGGCCCGGCCAGATGTTCATGCTCGAAAGCGCGGAAGTGATGCTCAATTACTTGATTCGAGCAGATAACAGTGATGTGATCCTTGTCGAAACCGGTCCTTAACAAACCAGCAACCGCTTGGTCGGCCTGAGCAACATTTGTAAAGATTCCGACGCAAAAGGGTTTTCCCTCCGTACTCGTCTGATTACTTGCCATGCCTGCACCATCTTTCTTTCTGTCGATTTGTTCCGCTGAAGCGCGTTTAATAAGTCGCATGATGGCGAGTGTGCTATCGCAACAGAATCGTCACGAGAACCGTAGCGTCTTCGAGACCGTGGAGCGAATGAGGCTCTTCACTTGAGAGGAAAAGCAGTTGGCCCGCCGCCAGGTCTTGCTTCGCGCCGCCTGACCCAAAGGCCACTCGTCCCTCCAGGCACTGGACCGTGATTTCCCCGTGAGCCCGATGTTCTGGAATGTCTTTTCCGGCGGGAATTACAAAACGAATAACTTCCGGCGTTTTACTCTTCACCAAGGTGGTAGTCTTGGTGTGTGCCAATGCCGATCCTAACGGGCGGATATCGATCACTTCACCCGACTTCGCGTGTGGAATAGCCATGATAAATCTCCTTGAAGTGTTCTCTCAAAAACGCATGTGCATCAGGTCTTCATCCCACCGTCACGGCTTGGTTCTCCTCGGAGCCGACCGGGTTGCCGTGTACTGTGACTTGAAGACGCGGCATCTTGGATGATCCAGTCTGCACGACTGCGACCTCAGCCGGCCCCCCCGGCAAGGCCACCGTCCTTCGGTATGTTTCGCCGTCCCAGCGATCGATAACGTTGTGCGGACGGCGGCGCAGCGTCCAAACCGTCAGGTCCAGCCGGAAAGGCGCTACTGGCTCCAGGAAGAACGTGGTGCGGCTCATCGGTCAGGCCTCGCGTGAGCAATTCGAGCAGATGTTTTTGGCTTGGCCTTACTCTTTCTGATCTTTTTAAGTGCCGTGCCTTTGTGCATAGCCTGATGATCGGTCGTGTCGCTCTCGATCAAGTATTGCGGTTCCTCCTTCGAGGCATGAACCGTGTACCCCTTGAACGTGATTTCAGAGGTGATTTTCTTCTTGATAGTCCCCCGGACTCGGCCTGCTTCCGAGTTCCACGAAACATGATCTCCGACTTTGAAGGACTGTGACATTGGTAACGCTCCCTTTTGAATGGTCGGAGTCGTATGTGCAGGAATCGAGCCGGACTTGATTAATTTCGCACCTGCTTCCGGCGGATAGGTGATGTGCTTTCCCTCCACTACCGCCCAGGGCCGGAGCTTATGCCTGTCGCAATGAGTTGCACTCATGATGTGTTCCACCTCCAGGCCCCGTACCACCAACGCATCGGCAATCAGAGAGCGGTGGCAGCGCCAAGGCACCGCCTCGACGCACATTAAGGCAACTCGTTCTTGCCGAGCCAGGTCGATCAGTACTCGCAAATTCTTTGCGAATTCGGGCGTCTGCATGTAATCCGCGTAACCTCGGAAGGATGCGTAGCGCCAAGCTCCATTCGGCGAATCGAGGCGTGTGTGCCGCAAGCCCCCCAGCCCTGCCATGTGCGCATAGCCGATACCGGCGGACCGCAAAGCGGCCGGCAAAGTTTCCATGTTGAACTGGGGATTGTGCCGCGAGCGTGGTATCGTCCGCACATCCACAAGTCGCGTCACACCATGAGCTTGCAAAAGGTGGAGGAAGAAATCAAGCTCGCGCGTCGAATGTCCAATTGTCAACACGACAACGGGGTTCTTCGCGGTGCGAT
>JBBJME010000359.1:0-6289 GCA_037719765.1 Planctomycetaceae bacterium | reverse complement strand
AAAGCCGGGATCAGTCGCGTCTTCGTTCGTCCCGGTTCCGGAAAACGAGTCATGACGACAATTCGATCAGCACACACAGAATTCGCAGGGATCACGAGTGGGTTGCCATCAAATGCAATTCAGCGGAGATCCGTACATTAACAGAAACATCAGCCGCCTCAAATCGGTGAACTCCGAAAGCATTCTCGCGATCTGAGTAGACGCATCCCCCTGATCCTCGTGTCGTTCTATTTACCCACACTATACCAGTCGCTGGATGGCTTCAGGTGAACCGGCAGTGCCTCCTGCTCACTTTCTCACCGGAGGATGGGTCAAAGACGAAATAGCGAACGCGTCGACGTCCTCAGAGTTACCGGGCGAAATCTGTCTGCATCTCGCCATTCCAGGTGGCAACAGTACTGGAGAAAGGTCGCGATTGTCAGTGCGATAGCGGCAACTATACTGGCAGACTCAACCGGGAGCGACGGAATCAGCCAGTTGGCCGTCCAGCCAACGCCAAGGATTGCAGACGTAATCGCTGCCACAACGAGGCACACGGCTCCACCAATCAAAGTGAAAAACACTACAATCGGAGCCCGGCTTTCCTGCAAAAGCCGGGCTCTGGATAGTGAATTGCAGACAAGGCCTGCGGAACGCTTTACGACTCTGATCCGCTGCGGCGAATCTGGATCTTCTGTGGCCGCACTTCAGAACGTTTCATGATCGTCACGACGAGCACTCCGTTTGAGAGTTCGGCATCGACCGCTTTTACATCTGCATTCTTTGCCAGTTGAATGCTTCGAGAGAACTCACGAGCAGGGCGCTCATTCAGCACCAGTTTTGCCGACTCCTGAAGCTCAGTCGGCTTTCTCTGTCCGGTGATTGTCAGAACGTAATCTTCAACCGACACGGAAATGTCGTCCAGTGCGATACCAGGCAGGTCGCATTCCATACGGTACCGATCCTGCATTTCCACGAGAGTCACGAGCGGAATGCCTATGCCTTGAGTCTCAGGCGACAAGACACCGCGCACAAACTGGTGAAGACCACGATCCAGTTCCTCGAACACATTCACAGGACGGCATCGTTCTCTGGTACAATTCATAACAAACTCCTGATCTGATTTTGGAAATTCTGAATACGATTTAAGCGATCGATTTCAACTACGCATTCGCGTTGCGAATGGTGATCTTGTGCTGACTGGATTCTGCGGAACGAAACAGCGTCAATGTCAACACACCGTTGCGCAGGTCGGCTTCGATGCGACTCTGATCGATGCCTTCACGCACTTTCAGTTCGCGGCAAAACTTGCTGAACACGCGGTCGTTGAAGACTTCTTTCACACCTGCCTCGGTGCGAGGCTTGCGATGACCTTCGATCACCAGCGACCCGTCAGTCTGCGTAATATCAATGTCCGCCAGTAATGCTCCCGGCACATCAACTTCTACCGTCCAGCGGTCCGCAGATTCCAGAACTGTCATCGCCCCAAAAGACGAAGCAGAATCGAGTCCCGAAGTGCGCTCGAAATCGCGCTGTGCGGCGTATGGACTCAGAGCCGTTCGAATTGAAGTGTTCCAATGCATGGCAAAGTTCCTCTTGAAATGATTCTCCGCCTGCAAGGATCGTCACGATGACGAACTTCTTTGACTTGCAGTGCCTATGAGCTCGTTAGCAAGTGGTATGCCAATCATTTATTTCTGAATTCTTAATTCGTTGTAAGATAATGTTAATAAAGTACTTATGGAAACTTATGCGATTCCGGCAGTGTTCTGGGAACACCTCGCAGTCAGTGGCGAGGTGCCATAATGGCATTGTTTAATGAATTGTATAAAGATGCCGTAATGGCCATATTTATTGACTGTGGCCAAAATGGCAGCATGGAGAATCCGGCGTTGGGTCTGGCTATACTCTGCCCAGCAAAGGTTGATAATGTAGATTGCCGAAAATATGTCGCAGTGTATTCAGCGATTTGTCTTTTTGTGAAACCGCCCATGCCGTTGATTGAATTGCGAAATATCACCAAGACTTACGATCTTGGCGAAGTCAAGGTTCATGCTCTGCGCGAGACGGAACTGTTCATTGAACGCGGCGAATATGTGGCCTTGCTGGGACCGTCGGGGTCCGGTAAATCGACCTTGATGAACACGTTGGGTTGTCTGGATCGACCGACAACCGGCAGTTATCTGCTGGACGGTCAGGAAGTCGCGACGCTCAACCGAAACGCGCGAGCGACGATTCGGAACCGGCACATCGGCTTTGTCTTCCAGAACTTCAACTTATTGGCTCGTACGTCCGCCCTGGAAAACGTTGAATTGCCGCTGTTGTACGGAGCGGGAATGTCAGGGCGAGCCAGAAAGAAGCGTGCCCGCGAAATGCTGGCGATGGTTGGTCTTGAAGATCGTCTGGATCATCATCCGGGGCAACTGTCGGGCGGTCAGCAGCAGCGCGTGGCCATTGCGCGGTCGCTGGTCACGAATCCGTCGATGCTGATGGGTGACGAACCCACAGGCAACCTGGATTCGAAGACCAGTCGCGAAGTCATCGGACTCTTTAAGAAATTGAATGAAGAACAGCAGATTACCGTCATACTGGTCACGCATGACCTCAACGTCGCCCGCCATGCCCGCAGAATTCTGGTGATGCGGGATGGGTCGATTGTGATGGATACAACGCGATTTGAAGAGGCGTTCGAATCGTTACATGCGTTTGAGACCGTACCACCCGAAGAAGAGACACCAGAGGTGCAGCCCGAACAGTTGGAATGAATCATTCAATCGATGCTCCAACGTCGATTCCAGGCAGTATGATTTTTCGCTTCGAACATGCGCCAAGGATGGTTCTGTTCGTGCTGGCTGTAATTGCGGCTGGTTCGTCGGTCGCGAATGCGCAATTACTGCCCGATGACGAACGCCACATTCGCTGGCATCAGGAAGACAGTGTTTCGGTCTTCCATCGCGGTCCCGGCCCGGCACCGGTCACAGTCGCCACGGAAGGGATTGAGCAGTCTGAGCGCCTAATGACGCTCGACGAAGCCATTCGCCTGACATTGCAGCATTCGGAAGTCATTCGCGTTCTCAACGGAGTTTCGGCCGTCTCATCGGGGCAGACAATTTACGATACCGCGATCGCCACGACGCCGATCGATCAGGCGAAGGCGGTTTTTGACCCCGTGTTCTCAGCGAACAGTTCATTCCGTCATAACGAGTTTCCACGGCTCAATGGTCTCGGGACAGCGATCATTGGCAGTCAGACGGGCGGCAACGACACACGTGTGGGGCTCAGTGATAAGAATACACTCGGCGGCACACTCGATCTGGGGTTTGACAATGCGTGGGACAACCCGGCGGTCGCAGGTTTTCTGAACCGCAACGCACCTTCGGCGACACTCAGCTACACGCAGCCGCTGCTGGCTGGGTTTGGACGCGACGCCAATACTGCGCCGATCGTGATTGCGCGATTGCAGCTGGAGATTTCTTATTTTCAATTCAAGGACGCCATGCAGGAACTGGTCCGCGGTACAATTTCGGCTTATTGGTCTCTCGTGCAGGCGCGCACCGAGCTGTGGGCACGCGAGAAACAAGAGGAATTGCTAAAGGTGAGCGTAGACATCAGTGAAGCGAAGTTGAAAGTCGGATTCGGAACTGCGGGAGACGTCTCACAGGCGAAACTGGCCTATGCAAACAACCGCGCGAACCTGATTGCAGCGCGGGCCAACGTGCTGCAGCGCGAAGCGGCACTCCGGAATATGATTGGATTGCCGCCCGAAGATGACGGACGAATCGTACCATCCACGCCACCGACGCGCGATCAGGTGCAGTTTCTCTGGGAAGAAATCAACCAGACCGCTCAGTCGCGGCGTCCGGATCTGGTTGAACTCAATCTCATTCTGCTGGCGGATCAGAAACGACTGGTGCAGAATCGGAATCTGGCGCAACCGCAACTCGACGCGGTTGCCCTGCAGCGGTGGGATGGTTTGAGTGGCCGAATTCTCAACGGCAACCGACTGTCGTCCAGTCTTGACGAGAATAACAGCTGGACAATGGGAATCAATTTCTCAGTCCCGCTCAGTCTGCGTCAGTCCCGCGCTCAGGTGCGAAACCAGGAATTGTTGATCTCAAAAGATCGCGCCAACATTCAGCAGAACCTGCATCGCATTGAACATCTGCTGGCCACATCGCTGCGTTCGGTCGATCAAAACTTCCTGCAATACGAAGCATTCCGAGACGCTCGGGACGCAGCCACGGTCAATCTGCAGGCTCAAAGTGCGGCGGTTGTTTCCGGAAGAGCTATTCTCCTGAATTATCTGCAGGGTGTTTCAGACTGGGGAAACGCCGTAGCGTCCGAAGCACAGACTCTGACAGCGTATAACACTGAACTCGCTGGCCTGGAATTTCAGACCGGCACGATCCTCGAGACACACGGTATCCGCTTTGTGGAAGAACAGTTCGCCAGCATCGGAACGCACGGTCGTTGCTTCGAGGACGAATGCTATCCCCGCGACTTGAGACCTCAGGAAAACAGCCCGCGTTATCAAGTTTCCGGCGAGGCTGCAGAGAATGCATTTAACCTGGACGACTTCCCACGGCTTCGCAAACCGGGGCCGCAACTTCCGCAGGAATTCGAGAATCTGAATCTGCTGCAGCCGGATCCAATGGAATAGCTCCAAAACTCGGAGAATGGTGAGACTCGTGATGTCCCGGCTATCAGCGGATGAATTTTCCGGATTGAGCTTTGGGACGCGGGACTGCAACTCTATTCCTTCTCAATCTCCAGATCCAGCGCGTCCGGGTGGATGGCATCCGGATCAAGCTCTTCGACAATGGCATACTTTCCGTCCCACCAGCGATGGAAATCCACTTTGCGGCAACGGTCACTGCAGAACGGACGAAACGATTTCGCATCTGCAGATTCGACTTCCAGCGGCTTTTTGCAGATCGGACATGTATTTTGTTGAATCAAAGGAAAACACCTTCCAAACCAGGTTCAAAATGAAAACCGGGATTTCAGAGTATAGCAGCGTATGGCTGGCCTGGCGAAAAACTGGATTTGCGGGGGTTTAATAGTACAGCCGTTTGCGGAGTTGTGCCAATGGATAAAAGGAATCGCGCCAACGGACGCCGCCCTGGCGGAGCGTAATGACAGCAGATCTCCAGTAAGCAAACGCCATGAGCCAGGCGCCGACGGGAAACAGGGGCGTCAGCAGAAGTCCGCCTGGCATACGAAAGACCACAAACGCAAACACCAAATGCCACAGGATCGCCGTCGCGACAAAACCTGAGGCACTCTGCAGCGACAGGACAAACGGTGACACGTACGGAAAAACCATCGTCAGCAGGAACACGAACGTCACGATCAGCAGCTGCAGGATGGAATAATTCAACGATGCAAATCCGTTCTTTTCCAGCCCCGTCACGACGCCCCATAATGAAGGCTGCCAGCGCACGGACAGCAGTTCCTGAGCCATCTGAAAATCGATCGTACCACCGTTCTTCTTGATCAGTTTACCAAGTTTGACGTCATCCAGAATATCCATCGCGATGGGATTGTGGCCTCCGATCGATCGATAGAACTGCGTATCAACCAGATTGAACGCTCCGACGCCAGCGTACGAGAGCGGCCAGCGAGTCCTGATCAGATGCAACTGCATGCCGACTGCGAAGGCCAGACCAAAAAAAGTCACCACGGCATTCTCGAAGACGCTGCCGGGCAGCATGCGAGGCAACAGGCACAGGTGCTGCAGTTTTTTCTGGACGAAATGACGCACGGCGATCTCAATCGCAGACGGTTCATAGATGATGTCACCATCGGTGAACAGCAGGAGCCGGCCCGTCGCCTTTTCTGACGCCACATGCATCGCATGATTTTTTCCGAGCCAGCCATCCGGCAATTCTGTGATGTGAATGACCTTCAGTCTGGCATCGGTCGCGGCGATTTCGTCCATGACGCGGCCCGTGGAATCCGTGGATCGATCATCGACCGCAATGATTTCCAGTTCGATCCCGGTCGATTGCAGCAGCGTGGTAAGGCCATTGCGAATCTGTGCCTCTTCATTCCGCGCAGGGACAATCACACTGATTTTCGGCAGTGGCATCAGCGAGCCTTCATCCTTCGTGATCGAATCTCTGTCGCTGAGGCCCGGCTCGTACGGCAAAAGTTTCTTTACCGCCAATGCGATGATCGCAGGAATTGTCCAGAGTGCGACGAATGCGAAGACGATCCATCCCAGCCAGAACATGTGGTTTTCCTCTACGGCTCTGTCAGGCTTTAAAAAAGGGGTCAGGAACCAATAGCCAAATGGCCCAGAGGGTGC
>JBBJME010000358.1:0-6415 GCA_037719765.1 Planctomycetaceae bacterium | reverse complement strand
TAGCTAAATAGCCCGGAGGGTGCTCCGCACTATTGGTTCCTGACCCCTTTTTTAAAGAGTCGCCTGCATCAGTCCGCGCATGTAACCGTAGGCAAACAGCCGACCAAGCATCGTATAGCCGGGTTCCCCATCGTCTTCACCCACCATTTGTGCCACATGATCCGGACGCATGGGGCCGGTGAAACCAATGTCCCGAAACGCCCGCATTGCCGCCACCATATCGGTCGGACCGTTGTCATGAAACGTTTCGGTGAAAGACTGCGCGTTGCCCCTCACATCGCGAAAATGAACATACTGAATGTGCGAACCGAAGTGTCGAATCGTTGCCGGGATATCGACGTTCATCGTGGCAAACGTTCCCTGACAAAAGCAAATCGCATTCGAAGCGCTGGGAGCGAGAGAGAGAAGCCGATCAAACCCGGCGATGTTGTGCATGATGCGAGGTTTCCCCAGCAGTTCCGGCAACGGAGGATCATCCGGATGCATGGCGAGAATCACACCGCAGTGTTCAGCGACTGGCAGGAGTTCGTTCAGCATTCGTTCGAGCTGATCCCAGAGTCGTTCCGGTGTCAGTTTTCGCGCCAGCGCATCGAATTCCGCATTCGAAGGACGATAGCCCAGTCGCACGGCATGTTCCACTTCGGCAAGATCAAAGGCCGTCACTTTGGCACCGCCGCGTTCCGGCGCGTCCAGCCGGGTTCGGCACCAGTCTGTGCCCGCCATAAAGTTGTAACACAATAGCCGAATACCCAGATCGGCCATCTGACGAATCAGCAACTTCAGCGCTTCGATCTCTGATCCGTCGTCACAGCCGAGCTTAATGTTCTCAATCGGCAGGTATCCTTCGACAACCGCGAGTCGCATTCCGAACGAAGCGATGCGTTCCTGCGCCAGCTGCAGCACTCTGGCGTCAGAGCCCGGATAGCGATGCACGACGTCAGTGACTCCACACTGAGTTGCCAGTTGCAGGTTTTCGTCGGACATCGGCGTCAGGACAGTTGCAAGTTGCATTCGATATTGTCCAGCCAAATTGGCGAGCGGCATGTGTCAGCTTGCCGGTACGATGCCCATTTTGGTCAGAGACTGGCGGAAGACTGATAGAGAAAAGTGACTTCCTCCGGCGTGATGGCTCGCCGAAAAATCATGAGATCATCGAGATCTCCGATGTATTCGATTCCGAGCATGATGGAGACTTTGCTGACATCCCACTTGTATACGAGCGGCTGTCGGATTGCTCCCTGAAGTTTTCCGTTCAGATAGAGACTTGCCGCCGACGGAGTTTCATTGGAGGCATTGACGTTCTCAAACGTAAACACAACATGCGTCCAGTCGGACTTTGAGAACGGCGGATTTTTCACCGTGACCATTGGCCGTTTCTCGACAGGCCACTCTTCCCAGGGAATGTCCTTTGGATTCCAGTGCTTCAGGTCCGAAAACACGCCGAGACGAAAATCCCGAGGAAGGTCCTTGTCAAAATCCACAAAGAATGAACCGTTGTTCCATGCGTGTTGAGTGATCTGCAGAGGATCGCAATACCCCGGCAGCAGATCCTTATCCGGATCAAGCCGCATCCACATCGATACACTTCCTGACCAGTCCTTGTCGGCATAGTGCATTTCATTCCCGGCAAAGCAAATGACTTCCTTAGCCCTGCCGGCGAACCTCAGACAATCCCCGAACCTGCCTTCTCCGCGCGCGACAGTGACGTCTCTGCGTTGAATGCCGGGCACGAGCATCTTGCGATCCAGCGAATCGGCCGTCATGATCAAACCCTTACCGGAAGACACCGTCGCGTTTGCGTCGCCGTCGAATGGGGCGTGAAAGTGCAACGCTTCGGTCAGTACGTCGCGGGTCGCGGAATTTGTCTGACCATCCGCTCTGAGAGCGAAGACGACAACGAAAAGGAAACATGCCACAAACTGTCTCATGGAAGGAGTACCCATTGGAATTGGTAAGTGTCCGCCGCGCCCCGAGTTGATTCGTCCGCAGGGTGCGCAGTCGATTCTGGTCGAATCCGAACGCAAAATCCAGCGAGCGATGATGAAGCATCATTGGCTGGGAGCTTGACCGATTCCACGATCGCGGCATTGGCTGGCACTGGTGTTCCTGATTTTCAAGGATAGGGGGGTATCACGCCAGTTCGCGCTGCAATTGAAACGCAGCGCGAAGCTGCACTGAGAGAATCACAATGGATGTGCAGCGGCCAGACGTGGCGGCGGAAGCTTTTTCAACGAAAACCCTCTCCGCACAATTGCAAAAACTTACTTGTGACGGTACTACCCTACAGAGACTTGAGCTTGGAAAAGGGGTCAGGAACCAATAGCCAAATGGCCCGAAGAGTGCGGCGCACTATTGGTTCCTGACCCCTTTTGAGCTGGGCACTGATCGTCACTGTTTCCACATTTTCCGACCAGCATCCCTGCACCCGAAAATCTACGAATGACGACTGAAGACTTCTTCACCCAGCCCATCCTGAACTCTCCCTATGAATATCCGGGACGGCACTGGGAATTGGACAAGTCCGGTCAGCCGACGACCTTGATTCGGCCCAATCGCCGTGCGGCGGAATTCATCACGCCGATTCCGAAACCGAAAAAGACGAAAGGCAGTCGGCAGAAGGAACTCGAACTCTCGGACGACGACGACTTTCAGGTTGATTCCACGCAATACGCCCACACGCAGTTGATCAACGAACTGCGGCGAGCCGTCGATGACTGGCGAACCGTGCCCAACCCGAGCAACTGGAAAGTCAGTCCGGAAACAGCTCGATTGCTGCAGCATTGGCGACACCATGAGTTTACCGGCATCCGCCCGTTTTTCTGCCAGGTGGAAGCTGTTGAAACTGCCATCTGGCTTTCCGAGGTTGCTCCGAAACTCGGCAAACAGGGGCTGCGTTTTCTTGATCACTTGAAGCAATCCAATCTCGACGCCAACCCAGAGCTTTACCGCGTCGCCTTGAAACTCGCCACAGGGGCAGGGAAGACAACAGTGATGGCCATGCTCATTGCCTGGCAAACCATCAACGCAGTGCGGCATCCGGGCAGCACAAAATTCAGTCGGGGTTTCCTCATTGTGGCCCCCGGCATCACGATCAAGGATCGTTTGCGGGTTCTGCAACCGAATGATCCGGACAGCTACTACAAGACTCGTGAGATCGTTCCCGGTGACATGCTGCTCGACGTGGAAAAAGCGAAGATCGTCATCACGAACTATCATGCCTTCAAACTGCGACAACGCATCGAGCTCTCCGCAGGCGGACGGGCTCTGCTGCAGGGCAGAGGCGAAGCACTGAATACTCTGGAAACCGAAGGGCAGATGCTCCAACGCGTCATGCCCGCCCTGATGGGTTTGAAAAACATTGTCGCTCTCAACGACGAAGCCCATCACTGCTATCGTGAGAAGCCGCCGTCGGAGGACGACGAGGCATCCGATGATGACGACGATCTGAAAGGCGACGAAAAGAAAGAAGCCGAAGAGAACAACGAAGCGGCGAGACTCTGGATTTCAGGGCTGGAATGCGTCAAACGGAAGATCGGCATCAACCATCTGTTTGATCTTTCCGCGACGCCGTTTTTCCTGCGCGGCTCCGGCTATCGTGAAGGCACGTTGTTTCCCTGGACGATGAGCGATTTTTCGCTGATGGACGCCATTGAATGCGGCATCGTGAAGTTGCCGCGCGTTCCGATCGCGGACAACATCCCCGGCGAAGAGATGCCCAAGTTTCGCAACCTTTGGGAAAACATCCGCAGCAAGATGCCGAAACGCGGTCGAGGAAAAGGAGGCACCCTCGATCCTCTCAGTATCCCGGTTGAACTACAGACCGCCCTGGAAGCCTTGTATGGACATTATGAGAAAACGTTCGACCTTTGGAAGAAAGACGGCATCACAGTGCCGCCGTGTTTCATCATCGTCTGCAATAACACATCGACATCGAAACTGGTTTACGACTACATCTCAGGCTTCAGTCGTGTCAACGCAGATGGTTCGACGACATCCGAGAGCGGTCGGCTACCACTTTTTCGAAACTTTGATGAACACGGTAATCCACTCGGACGCCCGAACACTCTGCTGATTGACAGTCACCAGTTAGAATCCGGTGAAGCACTGGACTCTGGGTTTCGCGCCCTGGCCTCGGATGAAATCGAGCGATTCCGTCGCGAAATCATTGAACGCACAGGCGATCAGCGAGCGGCGGATTCGATCGATGATGCGACCTTGCTGCGTGAGGTCATGAACACCGTCGGCAAGGAAGGCAAGCTTGGCGAATCAGTCCGCTGTGTCGTCTCGGTTTCGATGCTGACCGAAGGCTGGGATGCCAACACGGTCACACATGTCCTTGGTGTGCGAGCCTTCGGAACACAGCTCTTGTGCGAGCAGGTCATTGGGCGCGCATTGAGGCGGCAGTCGTACGATTTGAACGAAGAGAAGAAATTCAACGTCGAATATGCCGATGTCCTGGGCATTCCCTTTGACTTCACCGCGAAGCCAGTTGTGTCGAAACCGCAGCCACCGCGCCCGACGATTCATGTGAAAGCCGTCCGTCCGGAGCGCGATGCATTGGAAATTCGATTTCCCCGTGTCGAGGGTTACCGTGTTGAACTTCCAGAAGCGGATCTGAAGGCTGAATTCAATGCCGACTCTGAATTGGTGCTGACGCCTCAGATTGTGGGACCTACGGTCACGCGCAATGCCGGCATCATCGGCGAAGGCATTGATCTGAAGCTCGACCACCTGGAAGACATGCGCCAGTCAACAGTCTTGTTTAGTCTCACAAAGCGATTGCTCTACACAAAATTCCGTGACCCCGGAGACGAGCCAGAACTTCACCTGTTTGGAAAGCTGAAACGGGTCACCAAACAATGGCTCGAACAGTGTCTTGTTTGCAAAGGCGGCACATACGCAGCCCAACTGATGTACCAGGAACTGTCCGACATGGCCTGCCAGAGAATTACGGCTGGCATTACACGAGCACTGGTCGAAGAACGGCCCGTTAAAGTCATCCTGGACGCCTACAACCAGGTCGGCTCCAGCAGTTTCGTCAACTTCACCACCAGCAAAGAAGACCGCTGGCAGACCGCTCCCAACAAGTGCCACGTCAACTGGGCCATCATGGACAGCGACTGGGAGGCCGAATTTTGCCGTGTCGTCGAAACCCATCCGCAGGTTCTGTGTTACGCCAAGAATCATGGTCTTGGATTTGAAGTCCCCTATCGCATGGGCTCAGAAGCGCGCAGGTATCGGCCTGACTTTATTGTCTACATTGACGACGGACACGGCCCGGATGATCCGTTGAAACTGATCATCGAAATCAAAGGATATCGACTGGAAGACGCCAAAGTCAAAAAGGAAACGATGGACGTCTACTGGGTTCCCGGCGTCAACAACTCCGGCAAGTTTGGTCGCTGGGCCTTTGCGGAGTTCTGCGACGTCTACGAGATCGACGCGGACTTCAAGGCAAAAGTAGAAACCGAGTTCGCGAAGCTGGTGACAGGTGTTTTAACCACGAATGGACACGGATGAACACGAATGGAATCGCATGAGCCAAGTTCGAGTCGCGGGAATTTGCTGTTTTCTCGTGTAGGATTGGAAGCTGTGCTTTCTCAACCTTATTTTCTCAATCGACGATCCAGAACCCGAACCGGAAACCATTTCGTTGATGTCAACAAAATGGTGAACAACTGACCAAAACACAACTCTCTCAAGTGTTTAACACCCCCCCAAATTCACTGCGACTATTCGTGTTCATTAGTGTCCATTCGTGGTTCCCCCTCTGGATAATTCCTCATGCCTGAGACCTTTGAAATCCTCTACCGTGAAGAAGCCCACCGTATTGTTGGTTGTGCGATGGAAGTCCTGAATGTTTTAGGACATGGGTTGCTGGAAAAGCCCTATGAAGATGCACTGACAGTCGAATTCGGACTGCAACAAATTCCGTTTCGGCAGCAGCCAAAATTCGACGTCGTCTACAAAACCGTGATCGTCGGCGAATATATCCCCGATTTGATCTGCTTTGATCAGATCGTGGTCGATGCAAAGACGATCGACAACATCGGGGACCACGAAATGGGACAGATGCTGAACTACCTTCGAATCACTGGACTAAGACTGGGAATCATCCTGAACTTTAAACGGGCGAAACTGGAATGGAAACGAGTTGTGCTTTGACGGGTTCGAACCACGAATGGACACGGATGAACACGAATGGAATCGCAAGTGAACTCAGATTTTCATTCGCTTGATGGCCGGTCGTTCTTTCATCAACAAACAGCAAACTGAACTCTTCTCAAATTCGTGTCCATACGTGTTCATTCGTGGTTCAAAATACTGAAACTGTAAAACATGGCAAAACGAGCAAGCAAGAAATCATCCGGCGAGAAGAAGGCGGTTGACGCGATTCGGCATAAGGACGACAAGC
>JBBJME010000357.1:0-6424 GCA_037719765.1 Planctomycetaceae bacterium | reverse complement strand
GCCAAATGGCCCAGAGGGTGCTCCGCACTATTGGTTCCTGACCCCTTTTTTAAGCGACTAGATCTTCGAGCAGGCGAGCTGCCTGACTTTCAAACTTCACTCCACTCACTGAAAGTGCATACGATGAAACGTACTGTTATGGCGTCTCTCCTGATGACGTTCGCTCTGCTGGCGACAGCCCAAGGCGCGGATGATGCAAAATTCGTTGACCTGTTCAATGGGAAAAATCTGGAAGGCTGGACTCAGCGGAATGGCACTGCCACTTACCGCGTCGAGGGAGATTCGATTGTTGGCAAAACATCCGAAGGCAGTCCGAACTCATTCCTTTGTACCGACAAACTCTACGGAGACTTTGAGTTGAAGTTCGAAGTGAAGGTCGATTCTGCTCTGAATTCCGGCGTGCAGATCCGGTCACAGTCCGAGGGTGACAAACCAGAAGGTCGCGTCAACGGACCGCAGGTCGAAATCTCGCTCGATAAGATGGCGGGTTATGTTTACGGCGAATCAGCAGGTGGCTGGATGACACCCGACGCCGATCGGAAACCACATGACTACTTCAAAGACGGCGAATGGAACGCTTACCGCGTTGTGGCCCAGGGCAACAAGATTCAAACCTGGATAAATGACCATCAGATCTCAGATTTGACCCACGAAGAACGCTTCAAGTCCCATCCCAAAGGATTCATCGGCCTGCAGGTCCATGGAGTCGGTGCCGGTCAGGGCCCGTATGAAGTCAGATGGCGAAACCTGAAGCTTCGCGAACTGACGAAGTAGTCTGCCTGACGCATTCAGAGGCTCTGCAAATCCAGGTGCCATTGGCGGCAAGCGACTTGTGCAAAAAAAGGTCGCGACCATTGCTGGTCGCGACCCTGGGATTTCAGTCTGGCCGATTCATTTACATGCGATACGCAGGATTGTCGCGGCTGAAGTCTTCGGCGACGAGTTTCGCACCCATGTCCAGTTGCCGAAACGCGTAGTCTTCGATCATCGTCATTTCGTCCAACTGTTCCGGTGTCATGCCTTCGGCGTTATCGCTCCATGTATAGTTCGTCACCTTGAGGGGCACATGGTAGCGGGTGTCCATCAGGACAATGCTTTTACGGTACAGCGTATTGAATTTCGGTTCGCTGTATTCGTATTTGAAGCAGTAGCACTCGCGTTCGTCAAAGACATGATTTGCGAGTCGGCTGCAGGCAATGCCATGTCCGTGATTCAGGTCGTTCTCGCGATGCAGAATCATCTGCCGAATCATGCCGGCGATGCCAGCTTCAGTGACCGGGTAGCGTGCGCCGGCTTTCGCTTCAGAACCGAACGGGTCAAGTTTCAACGGCGGTAGGATTCGCCCTTTCAAGCCACCAAGTTTCACGACCATCTGCTTGTCGTCGTATTCGTCATTGTACAGCAACTGGCGTCCGGCATCCCCGGTCTTCCATTTCATGTAGACGCTGAAGTTAGGAATATGGCGCACCTTGAGTTCCATGGTTTCGAGTTCACCGAGGTCACCTTTGATACGTTCTCGCTTTTCGAAAATGACACGGTAGTTGTCGATGTTGTCGATGAAGCGTCCGCCGTCTTTCAGCAACAACAGTGAGAATTTGATTGCGTCGTTGTTGTTCAGGTCACCGCTGTTGACGGACTGAACCACGCTGATCGACTGGGATGGGCTCGAGGAATCTGATGGGCTGGTCTGAATGCCCGGCGGCAGCGGGACGTCGGACGTGTTTTCAGAAGCACTGTCAATTAAATTCACTCGAGCAAGCTGCAGGTCTTCCCCGGCCGGGACAGGATCAAAACTGCAACAAATCGCGCCGATGCTTACTGCGGAAGCACACAACGCAAGGAAATTACGTTTGCTGGACGATTGAGCATTGCGAATACGCGGCATCGGGACGAAACCTCTTCTGGGCAGGGACAGGCAGATTGGGAAGTTCAGACAAATGCTGAGATGTGCTTGCGAGCGGCAACACGCTGAACATGTGCAGCATTATTCCTGAGACAATTTCAGTGGCGTCCGTTCCGTACAGCCCGGCTCCGTACAACCTGTGGTCGTCATTTTCCTGATGAAATTACTTCCAGTCAGGGGTCTGATCCGATCTGCAACACCAGTGCAGGATTCCGCTGTCGGTAGCGATGGGACTCGCAATGACAGGAGACAGCGTTCAACTGTCCGGTGTGTGCCAGGAAGAGCGTCAGCAGCAAACACTGCCGCAATTTTCAGACCGCGAAGAGCAACAGATTCAGCTAATAAACCATCGTCATAAATCCTCTGATATGTTTCACCGTCACGCATGCTTTCCGGCATATATCGCCTGTCGGAGGCAAACGGCCGGATCGATTCGACAAACGCAAAAAAGTCCCGCTGGTTTGACTTGTCGGAATCTTTGGTCATCCTTGCCGGACCTGTACGTTCTCACGACTCGACATTACCAGACGGATCATCTTTCTCTTCCGCATTGCTTACGTAACCGAATGGCTGACGACGAATTCAATATCGCGGACCGACTGCGAGTTTCCGCCGCAAAGGTTCCGCGTCAACGCGCGGTCGTATTCCCGGAAACACGGGATGCCGCAGGGCGCGTCGCGTGGACACACGTAACTTTTGAGCAACTGAACGCAGAAGTTGATGCCGTTGCACGCGGTCTGATCGGGCTTGGGGTTCGACCCGGACACCGAATCGTGCTCATGGTACGGCCATCGATAGAATTCATTGCGTTGACATTCGGGATTATGCGGTCAGGAGCCTGCTGTACGCTCATTGATCCGGGGATGGGAACACGCAGCGTCCTCCGGTGTCTGAATACTGTCAATCCCGATGGCTTTGTGGCCATCACGCCGGTGCATGTTGTCCGTCGTCTGATGCCCTGGCGATTCCGTAGTGCACGGTTCAACGTGGTCGTTGGTCCGCGAACACGTCGCCTGGGTTGTGAATCGTATCGGCAGCTTGTCAACGCAGGCCGGAAATCCTGCATCTCAATGCCAGCCACGACGGCAAGCGATTCGGCAGCTATTATCTTTACCTCCGGCAGCACCGGGCCACCAAAGGGAGTTCACTACGAACACGGAATGTTCAGCGCGCAAGTGGATTTGATTCGGGATCGCTATCAGATCCAGCCCGGGGAAGTGGATCTGCCAGGTTTTCCGCTCTTTTCGTTGTTCAATCTGGCGATGCAGGTGACATCCGTGATTCCGGACATGGACCCGACCCGACCGGCGGCAGTGAATCCGGAGTGCATCGTGGAAGCGATTGAGTCTCAAAACGTAACGCAGGCCTACGGATCGCCGGCACTGTGGAATCGTGTTGGCCGATATTGTGAGGAGCGTAAAATTACGCTGACCGGTTTGCGACGAATTCTGTCCGCCGGAGCACCGGTGCCCAATCACGTCCTGCAGCGAATGACGAACGCTCTGAATTCGTCTGCCTTTTTTTACGCCCTACGGTGCCACGGAATGCCTGCCGGTGTCATCGATCTCAGCACGCGAGGTTCTTATAGAAACCGCCGCACTGACCGCAATCGGAAAGGGCACTTGCGTCGGACACGTCTTCGACGGTATGCGCGTACGCATTATCGAGACCAGTTCGGATGTCCTGCGGGAGATTCAGGATACGGTCAGCCTTGCCGATGGTCAGATCGGCGAAATTATTGTCAGTGGCCCGGTGGCAACGCGGGAGTATTTCCATCGTCCGGAGGCGACGGAACTGGCGAAGATTCATGATGGCGGTTCATTCTGGCATCGTATGGGCGACGTCGGCTATCTTGACGATCGCCGGCGGTTGTGGTTTTGCGGACGTAAGGCCAGATCGTTTCCACACCGACTGGCCCGATGTATTCAGTCTGCTGCGAAGCCATCTTCAACAACCATCCGGCCATCTACCGCTGTGCTCTGGTGGGGATCGGTTTGAAGAGTCACCAGATTCCCTTGATCGTAGCGGAACCGGAATCCGGGAAATTTCCGACAACGGATCGCGACCGCGAGCAGTTGCGCGATGAGCTGCTGCACCTGGGAGCTCAGAATCCGCTCACTTCAAACATCCGTCAAATCCTGTTCCATCGCAGCCTTCCCGTTGATACGCGGCACAACGTCAAAATCAATCGTGAACTGTTGGCTGCATGGGCGAGCCGGCAGGTGAGCCACTGACGAGCTGCAGGTCTATTCTGCCGATCGCACGGATTACGTCCCACAGCCAGTTGGTGAATGGGCGTTCAATGGCGGCTGCAGTGGCTGTGACTTCGGCGTGGTTCAGAGACTTAGTGGATAGCCCTGCAGCCACATTCGTGATGCAGGAGACACCAAGCACACGCATTCCCAACGATGCCGCCGCCAGCGCCTCAGGCACTGTACTCATTCCGACAGCGTCTGCCCCCAGTCGCTGCAGCGCGCGGATTTCGGCGGGCGTCTCATAATTCGGCCCCGTCATCATGGCATAGACGCCTTCCCGAATTTGCAACGGTGAACTGATCTCGCGGATTTGCTGACGCAGTTCTTCATTCCAAAGGAGGTCGTGCATTTTTCGAAATCCGCAACAGCGACCGTCCGCGAGTCCGAATTGAGCAGGCATTTCCATAGGGCTGCCGTTGAAATGCCGCGTCGCATGACACACCGCGAAAGGACGCAGGTGACTGGTGATGAGCATCAGATTGCCCGGCTGCAAATCGGCTCGAATCCCACCCGCCGCATTGGTCACGATCAATGTGCGAGCACCCATCGCCTGCAATAGACGAGTCCCGAATTCGACAGATGCAATGGAATGGCCTTCGTAGCAGTGAACGCGCCCCTGCAGCATTGCCACAGAGATGCCGTCGATCCGCCCCAGCACCAGACGTCCGGTATGCCCAATCACATGCGGCAATGGCATGGCAATGGCCGTGTACTCGAGCGATCGTCCGCCTGCTGCCAGCAACCAATCGGCCGCTGAACCAAGTCCCGATCCTAAAATCACGCCGATGCA
This sequence comes from Planctomycetaceae bacterium, assembly GCA_037719765.1. Classification (GTDB taxonomy): domain Bacteria; phylum Planctomycetota; class Planctomycetia; order Planctomycetales; family Planctomycetaceae; genus SXXK01. The sequence goes on along the minus strand of JBBJME010000357.1, from coordinate 1,476 downwards.
GGGTCGATCGTCGTCGGACATCGGCAACAGGTCACGGACACTTCTGATCGCCTCCCCCTCATGTCGCGAATCGCAACATTCAGCGGTCTTCGATTGTGCATGAGCCTTTTCAGAATGCATCATCAGTTCCGAAGCTGAAACGGAAGCATCGCAACCATTCTCAACCGGAGGCAGCGACATCGGTGCCCGAAAACTTTACATCGATCAGTGTCGTGACTCCGTTACCGCTGGAAACATTCACGCCTTTTCGGAACTGAACCCGCCACACGTACGGTGTACCGTCCTCAACATTGACGTCACCTTCTTCATCGCTTTCGGCAATGAATGTCGCAAGGGTTTCGCTGGGCTGCAGAATCTTTGCAGATTCCTGTCCCACGATAACGAAATTGTTGTCCAATGTATGCAGGAAGTTGAGCCTCCGAGTGGTGGCGACATCGCCGGACGGAATGCCGATCGTCAGAAAGGTATTGGCAAGCGTGGCAGCGTCTTTCGAATCTGATGGTGTGCGATTTGACATCAGACCAGCGTCGAACGGAGGAAACGCATAGTCTTCAGCGACGTTTTCAAACGTCAGCCACAGCTTCAGCACAGGTGCCGTCGTGAGTTTTGTTTCGATCTTTCCGGACAAGAATCCCTGAAACTGCAACGGCTCTTTGGTGACACGCACAGGCGTCACCACCACGTCTCCGAAGCGCTGCGATTCGCCCAGTCGCAAGACATGGCCATCCGGCAATTCTGCACCGTCCGGCACTTTGCGAAATTCATTCGGAGCCAGTGGGCGCAGATCCGGCAGGCTCTCGAGGGCATGGTTTCCAAAGAGCGACATGCGATCGGTGAGCAGCAATGCCAGAAACAACAGAGTCAGGGCGATGGCATACCCTGCAACTCCGATCAAAAGTTTGCGACTGACATGATCCGTGGAGAGAGCAAGGGGCCCGGCGATGTCGAGTGGACGCAGCACCAGTCGGCGGAAGCGTTTCGTCCGCCGAAGGGGCGCAGTCTGTCTTCGAAACGAATCCCGTATTGGCGATGTCGGGCACGACGTTTGTATCAGACCGCTGAGGCACATCGCTTGCCGGAATTGCCGCTTGAGCAAAGGGCATTTCAAATGTCTCGGCAAGGGTCCCCGCATATTCAGTGTCGCAGACGTCAGCGTCCGTGTCCGAACTGAGAAATCCGAAGTCCTGTTCACCATCTTTTGATGGTGATCGTTTTGCTTCCACCGCATTGCTCCTGGAACCTCAGATTTGAGTGTATGAACCGGCAATTTAATGCCTTTGGATTGAATTCGGGAGTGACCAACGCTGAATAAATCGTTTTTTCGGGCGACATCCTGCGTGGCATGAATGTTGCCTTCTGTTCACACGTATTGTGAAAAGGATGCACCAGTGCCTGGACTCTGTGCATTTTGAGTACATACTGCCTGAATTCGTGACAACCACGCACAGTTTCGAGTGGAGAACTTGTGGACGTGAC
>JBBJME010000120.1:0-20348 GCA_037719765.1 Planctomycetaceae bacterium | reverse complement strand
GCGAACTTTTTTCGGTCGGTCGCGCTTTGTTACACTTCTGGGGAAGTTGGGCTAATTGCAAATCGTGCGTTCCTGCCGGACAAGCCGGCAAGGGGACGGAAGGAAAAGAAAACTTTTTCGCCCCAAAAAATCATAAGGCAATCCCAAGTTTTTAACGGCCCAGCGTGCGCCCCCCTCGATTCCTTTGTTTCTTGACTGCGATCCTTCGATCTCGTTAATCTGTCGTTGGTCGTCAGCACGCGATGATTGGGAGAAGTTCCAGCCGAGTCGCATGCACTCCCGCCGAATCTCTTCACTTCTCGCCTCTTCATTTCTGCCAAGGTGTCCCACATGCTGACAATTTTTGGGCGAAAGAATGCTCCTCGCCGAGGATTCTGTGACGGTGTCTCCCGTCGTGATTTTCTGACCATCGGCGGCATGGCTCTCGGCGGGATCAGTCTCGAACAGACATTGCGGGCAGAGTCCGAGACAAATGCGGGACGGTCTCACAAAGCGATCATCAATATCTATCTGCCGGGCGGGCCGCCGCATCTGGATATGTGGGATCCGAAGCCCGAAGCGCCAGCGGAAATCCGCGGCGAGTTCTCCGCTATTGCGACAAAGGTACCGGGAATCTTCGTCAGTGAAATGTTTCCCCGGATGGCTGAGCTGATGGACAAGTTTGTGCTTGTCCGGTCGCTGTCGGATTCTGATGGAGCACACGATGCCTATCAATGTATGACCGGCCGTCGCAAGGGGACTCGTCAGCCACCGGGCGGCTGGCCCTCCGGAGGCGCGTGGGTTTCAAAGTTGCAGGGACAGGTCACTCCGGCGATTCCGGCCAACGTCGCTCTGATGTATAAAACCGGCAACCGAACATGGGGCGAACCGGGCGATGGCGGTTTCCTTGGAGTAGCACATGCTCCGTTTAATCTCATCGGACGGGAAGCTCGCAGCAGACCTGAGAACATGACACTGAACGGCATCACGCTGGAGAAACTCCAGGATCGCACCAGTCTCATGAAATCACTGGATCGCTTTCGGCGGACGCTGATCAGCGAGGGCAGATGGACAGTTCGACGTTTACACGCAGGCGATGGGATCCTGACCACATCGCGTCTGATCGATGCTGGACTCTCAAAGAAGATCCACTATCGTGCTCGGCAGGCAAAGCGGCAAGCATTTCAACGCGACGGCGCGCCGATGGTGGAAAACTTTGCGGGCGCACGCCGAGGGCTGGTTCGTTTCGCTGAACTTCAGTCCTGGGACGGCATGGCGACGGCATGAACGAAGTGTCGTGAAGAATGCCCGCGACTTGATCAGGGACTGGCGGCACTCGTGACCGACTTGCACGAGCGTGGCCTGGATCAGGACGTGTCGGTCGTGGTCTGGGGAGAATTTGGTCGGACGCCGAAGATCAACGGCAACAACAGCCGTGACCACTGGCCGCAGGCCAACACGGCTGTGCTCGCGGGAGGCGGGATGCGGACTGGTCAGGCGATCGGTTCCACCAATCGCTATGGCGAACAGCCCCAACTGCGTCCGGTGACGTTTCAGGAGGTCTTTGCCACGCTGTACCATTGCGCCGGTGTGGATGCTCAGAATACTCGCATTTTCGACTTGTCCGGCGTCCCTCAATACCTCGTCGACCCCGGCAATAAACCGCTGCATGAACTGGTTTAGCGGTTTGTTGAGTGCGTCGCAGGGTGCATGAAGCGGAGCGCAACGCACCGGGACCGCAAGTTGCATGCGAAAGACCATCTCCATCGCCTTAATGGTGGGGTCCAGATTGTGATGTTTCACCACTTGTTGGTGTTGTGTCTTTTTTTGGGTGCGGTGGGGGGACGAGCGACGGTAGGATGGACATTCATGTCCGTCGCATGGCCATGAAACAACGTCGAAGCGAAGGTGTTTGTGCCTTGACCGCTGTTCGATGATGCGACGGTGGCAGGTGAATGTCTCGGACATGAATGTCCACGCTACAGAATGCCTCGGACATGAATGTCCAAGGTACGGGAATCGCAATTGTAGACCGAGTCTATGGAACTCGGCTCGCCGCAGATGTTGAATTGCTTCGCAGTGCATCTCGGTCGCGGATAAGGCGGCTGAGGGACTTGAAAGTATCGTGGCCGGCTCGTTCACACCATTCGAAGGCGATCGCTTCCGCTGTCGTAATGATCACGCCTGCGTCGGCCATGCGATGCAGTGCCCATTTGTGATCGTCGCGGAATCGGCTTCCGACACAATCCGCAGCCACAAATACATGAAAGCCCTGCTCGGAAAGTTCCAGAGCTGTTTGCTGCACACAGACATGTGTTTCAATACCCGCCAGCACAATCTGCAGCGGCCTGCGGCGACGGTATTCCGGTGCTGATGTTGCCTCTTGAGCAGAGCCGAGCATATTGAAGCCAAACGAAGTGCTGCGAAGTTCTTCCTTTGCCGGTGCGCCCGAGTCCGACGGCGCGGTCATCAATGCCTCAGCCGCACTGAACTTCAATTTTTCCAGCGTCGTAACCGTCGCCGGATGATTGCGAAGGAGCTCGACCGTGGCCCCAAGTCCTTTTGGGTACTGTTCAGTAACAACGGCGGAAACCTGCAGAATCGCGGCCGCATCCATCAAAAAACGAATCGACGCGGTGAGGCTCTGGTGATCCCGAATCACCGGCATCAGACGTTCCTGAACATCAATCACCACGAGCTGAGATTGCGGCACGGACAATAGCGGGGATTGATGATTCTTTGTCATACCTTCACTGTGTCACTTTTTGTCGCGGAATGATCTCAGGCACGGTTTCATCGAGTGATGAGAGCCCCGTGACAAACTTCAGATCTTCCAGCGTCTTCTCGGTTTGGGCCACGCTGCCAGCGACGGTGTCCACTTGAGATGAAATGGTTCCGGGGTCGCCCTGGCTGATGCTCATTTCGGCCAGCGAGCGAATGCGGGTTTCCAGACGCTGTTGTTCGGCACGGACAAGTTCGTAGCTTTCGCGTGCTTGCTCGAAATTGGCCAGTCGCTGTTCGCAGGTTTGCAGATTGTCCTGCAGAGTCGCGATGATCCGATCGCGCTGCGTTCCTGAAGGACGCTCCTGTTCTCGCTTAAGTCGCTCCTGGACCTGCTTCAGATCTCGCTGGATTTGTTCGGTACCGGTCGTTTCAAAAAAGCGATTCAGTGAATATTCCGTGTACAGCAGTTTCAGGTACAACCAAAGCAACTTGTCGAGACCAGTCAGGCGAAGTTCGGCGACGGTACCATCTTCTGTGGCGCTGTTGGCAGCGTGGTAGCCCTGGCTGATCGAACGCAGCTCATGGCACTGTTTGAGCAGTTCAGAGAACCGGTTTTGCAATCCGCGCGGCAGTGCGGCAAACATCTTTCGCATGCGTTCATCTGTGGCTGCCGCATCCTGAGACCGCACCGCCTCGTTTTCGGTGACGTCCACGTACTGCTGGAAACGGGGGTGAGTCCCCACAATTCCCAACCAGGCGATCTCAGCTGCGGCGACCAGCGGCAAACCAATCTCGGGGCTTCCTGACAGCCAGGCAAACCCAACGCCGCCGACCAGCCCTAAGAGGTTCCAGTGGTTAGTGAATGCTTTCTGGATGTAGCGAAACAGTTGCACGGGAACCAACATTCCTGAACAGTGTCGTGGGCCAGAGTCCCAGGCCCGGAAATTGCAGATACAGTGGATCGATTCCTCCGAACGATCGTATGGAATCTTAACCAACCTGAGAGTTTAAGAAACTGTCAGAAACGTCAGGAAGCCGCAATCAGACCAATTGAATTGGCAAGATCAAGCGAGGTGCCCTGGCCAGTAGGAGTACCATGGTCAGTATCAGTCAAGCCGACTTGCGCGGGCGAACGACGGATTCATGCAGCTTCGGCGCCACGTGAGTCGCTGGCCGTTGTTTGGAAGGCAAAAACAGTTTCGCGAGAAATGCCGGCCAGATTCGCCGGAGTTCCAGCACGAGAATGGATCGTGCGACCATCGGCACGGCGTCACCGCCGCGGATTCGCTTCTGAACGGATAGCCAGGACGTCGTATCCAGGATGGGGCGCCAGAATTCAGAATGACCCACTTTTGGCAGAATGAAATTGACGTTTTCGGCGGATGCATTGTAGAGGATCGTCAGCGTTCTGCCTTCAATCGCTTTGCCACGCGTGTCAAATTCATTCAGCATCTTTCCGTTTAGACGTTGACCGAAGACGAGTGCGGTGGGAGAATGCCAGTCTGCATCCTTCATTTCCCGTCCGGATGCGTCAAACCAGGTAATGTCCGTTGACTCAGACCCTCGAACGTCTGTGCCCTCCAGAAAGCGTCGACGCCGCAGCACTGGATTCTTTCGCCGAAGTCGTACGGCTCGGCCTACAAATTCGCGCATCTGCTCTTCGTCCGCCCCAAGACTCCAGTTCAGCCAGTTGAGCTCGTTGTCCTGACAATAGGTATTGTTGTTGCCCAGCTGCGAATGCTTCAGTTCATCACCGCTGCACAGCATCGGAACTCCCTGCGACAGCATCAGCGTAGCGAAAAATTTTCGCAGCTGGCGCAGCCGCAATTCATGAATTCCTGCATCTTCCGTTGGTCCTTCATGGCCACAATTCCAGCTCAGATTGTGGTTGTCACCGTCACAGTTGCCGTCGCCATTCCGGTGATTGTACTTCTCGTTATAGCTGACCAGGTCACTCAATCGGAAACCGTCATGTGATGTAATGAAGTTGATACTTGCGTAAGGCTTTCTACCACTGTGTTCGTACAGATCGCTGCTGCCACAAAGTCGAGTGGCAAATTCAGACACCGCGTTTCCGTCGCCGCGCCAGAATCTCCTCACCGAATCACGGTACCTGCCGTTCCACTCTGTCCACAGGATGGGAAAATTTCCAACCTGATAACCGCCTTCACCCAGATCCCACGGCTCGGCAATCAGCTTCACCTGAGACAATACAGGATCCTGATGGATGATATCAAAAAACGCTCCCAGCCGATCCACGGCGTGGAGTTCTCGTGCCAGTGCGCTGGCAAGGTCGAATCGAAAACCATCGACGTGCATTTCCTGCACCCAGTATCGCAGGCTGTCCATGATCAGTTGCAGTACATGCGGGCAGAGCATATTCAGCGTGTTGCCACATCCCGTGTAGTCCATGTAATACCGACCGGTTTCCGAAGTCAATCGGTAGTATGACGCGTTGTCGATGCCGCGCAGCGAAAGCGTGGGACCCAGATGGTTTCCTTCACCCGTATGGTTGTAGACCACATCCAGAATCACTTCCAGACCCGCACGATGCAGTCGGCGAACCATCTTCTTGAATTCAATCACAGAACCACTGATCGATGTTGCCGCGTAGCGCGTGTCCGGCGCAAAGAATGACAAGGTGTTGTAACCCCAGTAGTTCGACAGTCCTCGCTCAACAAGATGACGATCGTCGACATGGTGGTGCACCGGCATCAGTTCAACTGCCGTAACTCCAAGTCTGCGGAGATGACGAATTGACGCGGACGACGCCAGTCCGGCAAAGGTTCCGCGGTGGTGTTCTGGAACGTCCGGATGTTGTTTGGTGAATCCGCGCACATGCGTTTCATAGATCACGGTTTCGTGCCATGGCGTTCGCAGCGGCCGGTCATATCTCCAGCAAAAGCTCGGCTTTGCCACCATCGCCAAAGGAGCGTGTGCCGCGTTGTCCCTGTTGTCGTACGAAAGGTCGCGCTGAGGATCGCCGATTCTGTACCCAAACATCGAATCAAACCACGTGATGTCACGTCCAATTGCTTTTGCGTAAGGGTCAAGTACCACCTTATTGGCATTGAACCGATGTCCGCGATGGGGATCATACGGTCCGTGGACTCGGTAACCGTACAGCTGTCCGGGACGAATATCCGGCAGAAAGCAGTGCCAGACCAGGTCCGTCTGTTCGCGCAATGGAACGCAGTAGCTTTCTTCCTGAGAATCAACAGAATCGAACAGGCACAGTTCGACTCGAGTCGCATTCGCAGAGAACAACGCAAAGTTGACTCCGTTGCCTTCCCAAGTAGCACCCAGAGGATAAGGGCGGCCGGGCCAGACACGGACCGCTGAACGTGATTTCCAGAACATCAGGCGTTTTCTGCAATCGTTTCTTCCGCCAGCATTTCTTCCTGTGCCAGCATCTCACGGCGCGACATGCGATAGAAGGCAATGCCGAAACAACTGAAAATGGTGGCGGGCATTCCAAGCATGAAAAGAATGCTGTACATGTAGGCCGTCGGCCTCCGTGAGTCCGTTTCGTTGGCGTTTTTGCAGCTTGGGCAAGCCGCTGCCTGAGATTGCCATGTGTGAGGCAGTGCACCTGCAGTCGCAGCAAAAACTCCGGCAGCAAGTGTCAGGCGAAGCAGAGATTTCATCAGACCTACTCCTCAAACTATTGAGCGGTACTCAGCAACACCGGTGCGGTCTCCCACGGCCAATGATAGAGCATACCATAAATCACCACACCGGTAATCGACACAAACAACCAGATTGGCAGCGTAATCTTTGCAAGACGCCGATGTTCTGGCCAGCGCTCTTTGAACGCAAGATAGAAAACCCGAAGGGCGAGAATCGGGACCATCGCTGCCAGAATCACGTGTGGAACCAGTATACCGAAATACACGCGAGTGGCCAAAACGCTGCCAACAAACGCGCGGCCGCGGTAGCCAGTAAATCGATACAACACCTCGTGATACGTTAGATAACAGACCAAAAATGCCATCGATACAAGGAAGGATACGATCATGACATTGCGATGTCTGATCGTATGTCCAGATTTGATCGCGGCTAGTCCAAAAAGCAACAGCAGAATGCAGGCCGAATTCAAACCTGCGTTGATCGTCGGCATTCTCGCAGCCCATGCTGGCAGCAGTTGGTCAATCTTTTGATTTTTTGCCTGCGGTGTTTCAACCGGCTTTGCCTCGTCAGTTTTTTTGCCGTTCGCTGCTTCGTTCTTCTGTGAATCTCTCCTGGCACCGGCATCAGGGGGCGAGGCGTCTTCTTTCACTGGAACGAGCGTCAGCGGGACCGCTGGGTTCTCACCGCTCGTCGCGGAAAACGAGAGTCCTGGGCCGGGCTTTGGAAATTCGTCCTTACCTTCAATGATGCGCCGAAGTTTGACGACATCTTCCGGAATGGTCATTACGAACGAACCAACGGGCACTCCGTCTTCGTTCACCAGCACAGCTCGATTGGAATGAGCCACCTCCATCCCCGGCATTCGCATATCACCCAGATTCGGCTGAACATATTGCGTAAATCCACCACGAATCAGATCGTGCATCGCAGTTTCATCGCCGGTGACAAACTTCCAACGCTCGTGATCGGCCTGAAATGTCTCAGCATATTTCTGAAGCACTGATGTTGTGTCATACACAGGATCGACTGTGAACGTCACAAAACGAAAATCCGGATTCGACTTGGCCACGAGTCGATGGAGTTCGGAAATATCTCTAGTCATCATAGGACAAGGTCCGGCACATCGCGTGAAAATGAAGTTGGCGAGCCAACGTTGGCCCTTCATGCTTTCGCGACTGACAGTTCCACCCATGCTTTCAGGAAACTCAAACTCCGGAAGCTCACGGCTGGGGAAGCTAATGATGGCGGTTTTCTGAGTTGCCGTGATCGGCTCCGGTTCTCCCACTCCGCCTGGTGTCTCTGAATCGTCTTTTACAGTCGCATTCTCGTTCGCTGCGTCGTTGGACATTTTACGTACGGCAACGGAATACAATGCTCCGAGCACCAGCGTCCAGAGAACGAGCCCCGCGATGAATGCGGTCTTCGACATTCCGTGCTTCAAACTACACGTTCGGCAGTGAACTGATTGGATCATACGCTGCATGGGATATTATGCCTGAAACAGGAAGCCCCGCAAATTCTGACCGCTCGCAAGCGGAGAACTCAACGGCCAAAATTCTAGCATCGAGTGTGCGACTCGTTGGAAAGTCGATCGGACTCTCTCACGGTTCTCTGGCTCAATCTCTGAAACGAGAAGCAAGCTTAAGACTATTTGCCAGCAAACGTGCGGCGATGGTTGAACTTCAGAAGATTTCGCGAGACAGTAACGCTCTGCACACACCTTCACGCAATCTCGACCGTTTTTTGATCCAGACAGAGAGTGAACGATGGCGAAACAAATCAATGTGGCGATGATCGGACTTGGATTCGGAGCGGAGTTCATTTCGATCTATCAGGCTCATCCAAACGCCAACGTCGCTGCCATCTGCCGACGCGATCCTGCGGAACTCAAGAAATGCGGTGATCAGTTCGGAATTGAAAAACGATATACCAGCTACGACGAAGTACTGGCCGACAAGAGTATCGACGCTGTTCATATCAACAGCCCGATTCCCGATCACGCATGGATGTCAATCAAAGCGCTGGATGCCGGCAAGCATGTGATGTGTACCGTCCCGATGGCAACGACGATCGACGATTGCCGCCAGATTGTGGATAAAGTCAGGCAAACCGGCCTGAAGTACATGATGGCCGAAACCGTGGTTTACAGTCGCGAGTTTCTGTTCATCAAAGAGATGTACAGAAAAGGGGAACTCGGAAAAATTCAGCATCTGGCCGCATCTCATCCGCAGGACATGGACGGCTGGCCGAGTTACTGGGAAAAGATGATTCCAATGCACTATGCAACTCATGTCGTGAGCCCCTGTCTCGGACTGGTGGATGGCCTGGCCGAATACGTGAGCTGCTTCGGTTCAGGTACAGTTCGCGAAGACATCGCGAAAAAATCCGGTAACAAGTTCGCTGTGGAGACCTGTCATGTCAAGATTCTTGACACGGATTTGACGGCCCATATTTGGCGCTTCCTCTACGACGTGGCGCGTCAGTATCGTGAAAGTTTTGACGTTTACGGCACGAAGAAAAGTTTCGAATGGACTCTGGTGGAACACGAGCCGCATGTGATCCATACCGCGAAAAAACCTGAACCTGAGATTCCGGAAAAAGTTACGATCCCCGACTTCGCTCATTTGCTGCCCGAACCGATTCGTCGATTCACTCAGCCAGCTGAAATTCATGACGCCGATCATCTGTCCTTCCTGCAGGGCGGCGGCCATGGCGGTTCACACCCGCATCTCGTGCATGAATTCGTGAGTGCTCTCGTCGAGGGCCGCGACCCGCGTCCCAACGCCGTCACCAGTGCCAACTGGACCTGCGTCGGAAGCTGTGCGCATGAGTCGGCGACAAAGGGCGGGGAGATCGTCAGACTGCCGGAGTTTACTCTGGGTTCGTGATCGCGGCGGAGAGAAATCGACATTGTATGCTGCGGGACTTTGGGATTGAGCTTGGTTATGGGACGGTGGATTAGCCATTCCGGGCCAGCAGGCTGGCCGAGGAAAGCGGCAGCAGGCTGCCGCAGTCCAGGGAACAAGGTCCAGGGAATAAAGTCCAGGGGGCTTTTACGTTGACGAACTGAGGGCGGGGTTTGCATACTGTACCGCATGGATGCCGAGCCAACACTTCCAAGTGACGAAGACTGCGCCAAGGGCTCACGTGACTGGCCACATGCCCCGCCTCATCGATTGCAGTCGGCGGGAGTCTATTTTCTGACGGCAAGGGCGGCGGAGAAACGACATCTGCTGGCTGCGGACGAGATGAAGGATTGGTTCCAGGACAAACTCCAGGAACTGGCACGGGAGTTTGCATGGAAACTCGAGGCGTGGGCCATCCTGTCCAACCACTATCACTTCGTCGGCCATAGTCCGCCGCATGCTGTAGATGCCGCTTCACTCAGTGCGATGGTTCGGAAACTCCACAGCCTGACGACGAAGGAACTCAATCATCGCGAGAATAAGCCTGGCCGCTCCCGGCTGTGGCAGAACTTTCGTGAGACGCACCTGACGCATCAGCGGAGTTACCTGGCACGACTGAATTACGTCCATCAGAACGCTGTGCACCACAAGCTTGTGGCCATTGGGTCCGACTGGAAGTGGTGCAGTGCTCAGGCTTTCAGGCAAGCGGTCAGTCCTGCGTGGCTGAAGACCATCAGCAGTTTCAAATACGACTTGATTGCGGAGAAGGATGGAGATACGTAGTGGCTCTGGACTGCGGCAGCCTGCTGCCGCTTTTGCGATCGCCGCCTGCTGCGGGACTTTGGGATTGAGCTAGGTGATGGGACGGTGGATTAGCTTATTCCGGGCCAGCAGGCTGGCCGAGGAAAGCGGCAGCAGGCTGCCGCAGTCCAGGGAACAGAGTCCGGGGGGAATACAGTCCGGACTACGCTTTCCGAATCGATTCAATGACGCCACAATAGGCGATTGTCCGGTTATCCGACTTCCGTTTACAGATCGCGTTGTGATGTCGTCCGCTGAACAGTATCTCAAGCCCGAAGTGATACAGAGCATCGCGCGGCTGGATCTGCGCGCGAAGTTTATTGTTGAAGGGTTACTTGCGGGGCTGCATGCGAGTCCATTTCATGGATTCAGCGTGGAATTCAGCGAGCATCGGCGGTACGAACCGGGAGACGATCCAAAAGACATCGACTGGCAGGTGTTCGCTCGCACTGACCGTTTTTACATTAAGAAGTATCAGGCAGAAACCAATATCACCGGTTACCTGCTGATGGATCTGTCCCGCAGCATGGCCTACACATACCGCCAGACGCTGACGAAGTTTGACTACGCAATTTGTCTGGCGGCTTCCATCAGTTATCTGATGATTCACCAGCAGGATCCCATCGGCCTGATGACATTCGACGATGAACTCCGCGCCAGCCTGCCGGCCCGCAGTCGGCGGTCGCACCTGGGCGATATTCTGGCCGTGCTGCAGCGCTGCAAGCCGACGGGAACAACGAACATCGGCGGAAACCTGCGGCGCGTGGCGTCGATGATTCGCCACCGAAGTCTGATGATGCTGATGTCAGACTTGCTGGCTGATCCGGACGAGATCATCGACGCACTGCGCATCCTGCGATTTCGTGGCCATGATGTGATTCTGTTTCACATCCTGGACGAAGCAGAGGTCACGTTTCCTTTTTCCGGAAGTGTGGATCTGCTGGAACCGGAATCACAAGATCACGAAATCGTGGATGCGGCGGGTATCCGGGCGGACTATCTGGAGGCAGTCGCTGAATTACGAGAACGATTCCGTTCAACATGCGTGAGTATTGGAGCCGACTACGTGCCGCTCGACACGAGTATGCCGTTTGATAAGGCGCTGGTAGAATTTCTGACTCAACGCCAGGCAAGGTTTTAAAATCTATAAAGGATGGTCCATCATGAAAGTTCTGTTCCGGGTTGCAACCTTACTGACAGTGGCTGCCACCATGAGTCCTTATAAAATCTCTTCGGCTGCTTCAAAGGATCCCAATACCCCCGTGACTGCTCATTCTTCCGCTGCTTCTGATACGCAACTTTCTGCTGACAATCCCTTTGCCGCTCCGAGTCCGCTCGCCTTTCACGCGCCAGCCTTTGACAGAATCCGCCTGGAGCATTATCAGCCGGGATTCATGATGGGCATGAAGCAGCAACTTGCGGAAATGGAAGCCATTGCGGCCCAGACTGACGCACCGACATTCGATAACACGATTGTCACGATCGAAAAATCCGGAGCCCTCCTGACACGCGTGAGGAATGTGTTTTCGAACATGACCTCGGCGGAGAAAACGAAGGACCTGCAGAACATCGAAACGGAACTCGCGCCGTTGCAGGCGGCACATTCGGACAACATTCTGCTCAATCGCGGGCTGTTTGCCCGGGTAGAAAAACTCTACGAAACTCGTGATTCGCTGGAACTCAACGAAGAACAGCAGGAAGTCCTGAAGCAGCACTACGAAAGTTTTGTGCGTGCCGGTGCGAAACTCGATGAAGCACAGCAGGCGCGGATTCGAAGTCTCAACGAGCAGCTTTCGAAGCTGGAGACGAAGTTCGAGGAAAACCTGCTTGCGGTGACCGAAGAACGATCGGTCTTCATTGACAAGGTGTCTGAGCTGGACGGCATGAGTGACGCGGACATCGCAGCGGCCGCTGAAGGGGCCAAAGCACGCGGCAAGGAAGGCAAGTATCTGCTGGAGATTACGAACACAACCCGCGTTCCGATTCTGTCATCGCTGAACAATCGCGAGACGCGACAGCGCATCTGGGAGGCTTCCGCGAACCGCGGGTTGGGGCGTGACGGCGGCATCGACAATCGCCCGTTAATCCTTGAGATCGCTCAACTGCGAGCGGAACGCTCGAAGCTGCTGGGCTTTGCAAATCATGCGGCATTCAAACTGCAGAATCAGATGGCCGAAGAGCCCGCAGCGGCCCGCAAAATGCTGACGGATCTGATTCCCGGAGTTCTGGCAAAGGTGAAGGAAGAGGCTGGCGATCTGGAAGCCATGATCAGGGAAAGCGGCGGCAAGCACGAACTCGCACCCTGGGATTGGGAATACTTCACAGAGAAAGTCCGCAAGGCTCGATTTGAAGTCGATGAAGCGGCCGTAAAGCCCTATTTTGAACTCGACAACGTCTTGAAGAACGGCGTCTTCTTCACGATGAACAAACTGTACGGGATAGAGTTCCGTGAGCGCACGGATCTGCCGGTCTATCATCCCGATGTGCGCGTCTTTGATGTCTTCGACAAAGACGGGACACACTTCGCGATTTACTACGCGGACTTTTTCAAACGAGACACAAAGCGCGGCGGTGCATGGATGAGTTCTTATGTGGATCAGTCCCAACTGCTGCAGGAAAAGCCTGTCATTGTCAACGTGCTGAATATCCCAAAACCGGCAGCGGGCGAACCGACGCTGATCAGTTTCGATAACGTGACCACGATGTTCCATGAGATGGGCCACGCCCTGCACGGCATGTTTTCGAACGTCACGTATCCATCGGTTTCAGGCACAGCCACGCCGCGCGACTTTGTGGAGTTCCCGTCCACCTTTGAAGAAGACTGGGCGATTCAGCCGGAGGTGTTGAGCAATTACGCGATGCACTACAAGACAGGCGAACCGATTCCCAGGGAACTGCTCGACAAGGTGATCCGGGCGAGCAAATTCAATCAGGGGTTTGACACCATGGAATACCTCGCCGCCGCGTTGCTGGACCTTGAATGGCACACGCTGACTTCCGAAGAAATTCCGGCTGACGCTGAGGAATTCGAGGCTGCGGCGATGAAGAAGTACGGTATAGATTACGCTCCTGTGCCCCCTCGCTATCGGACCGCCTACTTCGCTCACATCTGGTCCGGCGGATATTCCAGCAGCTATTATGCCTATCTCTGGAGCGAAGTTTTAGCCGCCGACGCATTCGCGTACATGCAGGCTCACGGCGGACTGACTCGCGAAAACGGCCAACGCTTCCGCGACACAATCCTCTCCGTCGGCGGCAGCCGCGAACCGATGGATGCCTACAAAGCGTTTCGTGGAAGCGAGCCAACCGTTGACGCCTTACTCAAACGGCGTGGCTTGAAGTAATTTGCAGCCGTGCATCGATTCGACTGTCCTTCAATTCGTCTGTCCAGTCACAACCATGCCGATCCAGTGGTCCATTCATGTCCGCAACTTGACGCAGCCTGAGTTTGACGTGCGGGATAGAATCGTCATGCGTTGTGCCTACGACTGTCAGAATGCTTTGGGGGAGGCTTTGTGATGAGCGAGTCTATGATGCCGAAAGTCAGAGTAGTCATGTCCAGCGCCTGCTCAAGTTTTCCGGATTCAATGCGATGCAGTGGCTCAACTTCCATCATGTTGCTGATAAAATAATGCTCCGTGCACTGCTTTAAGTGTTGAAAGTTGATTGTGGACGAAGCGAAACAAGACTTGCTGTTCAATCACTGTGCTGCCACAGTGCGTAGTCTGCTTCCGGCGTTGATGGAGCTGGAGCGCGGGGCGGCGTTGTTGCAGCCTGTGCCGCTGGTGGAGCGGGAATGGTTTGAACTGCTGCGGCAAAAGCTGGTCCCGCAGTTGGGGGAGCAGGCGTTTCTGGTGGTCGCTGTGGTCGGTGGCACGAACATCGGCAAGAGCGTGATCTTTAACCACCTGGCAGGATCACGCGCCAGTGCGACCAGTCCGCTGGCGTCCGGCACAAAGCACGCGACGTGTCTCGTGCCCGAGGGTTTCAACGCACAACATGATCTGCAGTCCGTCTTTCCGGACTTTGAACTGCACGAATGGTCGGATGCGTCGCTGGCTCTGGAAGAATCTGACACGCATCGATTGTTCTGGCGTGTGGCACCGGAACTGCCGCCTTCATTGCTGGTTCTCGACACGCCGGACATTGACAGTGATGCGAGGGTCAACTGGGTGCGAGCAGATGCCGTTCGTCGATCTGCGGACGTGTTGATCGCCGTTTTGACTCAGCAAAAATATAACGACGCAGCCGTGAAGGAGTTTTTTCGCAAAGCGGGTGACGAAGACAAAGCCGTCATGGTCATCTTCAATCAATGCCTGCTGCCGGAAGATGAACCGTTTTGGCCGATCTGGCTGGACACATTCTGCCGCGAAACTCACATCACGCCTGATGCCGTCTATCTGACTCCGAACGATCGCCGCGCGGCCGAAGAGCTGCGGCTGCCGTTTTTCGAACGGCACATTCCCGCGGCCGATGCGGATCAAACAACGCCTGCAGTGGATAACACGCCGAGAGATCTGGCTGCTGATCTGGCAAAGCTGCGGTTTCGCGAAATTCGCATGAGGACTCTGCTGGGTTCGTTGCATGTGTTGACTCATCCGCAGCGAGGGATTCCGGCGTATCTGCGAGAGCTGCGCATAGCCAGCGACGATCTGGGACGCACCGCCACACGTCTGACAACTGACAGCGTCGTGCAGGTTCGCAACTGGCCGTCACCTGCCAATTCGCTCCTGGTGGCGGAAATTCGTCACTGGTGGCACGCCCATCAGGAAGGATGGGCTCGTACGATTAATTCCGCCTACAACACGGTTGGCAGCGGACTTCTGTGGCCGATTCGAGCAGCGCGCCGCGCCTTGCAGGGCGAACCTGTGCCACCAATGGAAGATTACCGCAGCCGCGAATGGCTGGCGGTGCTGGGGGTCGTCGAAGAATTGTTCGACAAACTGCAATGGATGGCCGATTCCGGAAATGAAATCATCCGACCTCGCATCGAAGCCGTATTGCAGGGTGAATCACGTTCTCGTCTGCTGACGTTGCTGCGGCAGAAGCACGATGCCGTTGATTTTGAAGGTGAACTGACTCTGATTGTGGATCAGGAGATGCAGAATCTGCAAAAGACAAAGCCGGATCTGTTCGGAATGTATCGTCAGTTGAATAACGTTTCTGCAGCCGTGACCAATGACCAGCGTCGTGCTGTTTTCCATGGGATTCGGTCCCGCCGGAGAAATGGTGGCCCCGTTTCTGGGCCACGCAGCGGCGTCCGCAGTCGTTCATGTCTTTGCGGATGTTGCTGGCGGGGCCACGGCTGCGATCGCCGGTGAAGCGGCGGTGTCCAGTGCGGCGGGTTCCGGAGCAGGTATGCTGCAGGCATGGTTCCATCGCCTGCATTCAGCATTTACGGCACGACGCGCAAGTTGGCTGACGAACCTGGTTCATTCCGAGTTGCTTGGTGCGCTGCCGGAAGAGTTGAATGCCGCGGCGGGATTGACGAAGTCGCAAGCGTTTATCGAGGTACAGAAATGCGTATCAAAACTTGAGGGGTTGTTGTAGGTTGTTCATCAGTACGATGGACATTCATGTCCGTCGTCCGTTACGCGGACATGGCAGCACCATGATGGCTGGATCGCGACAGGTTTCGGACAGCAAACTCGGACATGAATGTCCAGGCTACAGAAATCGCACCTACGGATAACCAGTATTCTTCAAATCGACCACAAATTGGATTCTATCCGCGCGAAAGCTCAAAACATGTCACTCACCCCTGAACTGCAGCAACTCACGATCCTTGCCGAGATCGATGATCTGGTGCAGCGCGTACGACGGTGGCAGAACGCCGCTCCCGCATGGGAGCCCGCGCGGAAGGCACGGTCGCTGGTATCGAAGATTCTGGACCGCGTGACCTCGTTGCGAATTCGCCTCGAATCACCGCTGGTTGTCGCAACCTTTGGTGGCACCGGCACCGGCAAGAGTACACTCGTCAACGCGTTGATCGGGCAGGAAGCATCGGCATCCGGACGACAGCGCCCGACGACAACCATGCCCATTCTCCTGGTACATCCCGACATGGAAACAACTGCGCTCGGTCTGGATCTGAGCCTGTTTCACGTGAAGGCCATTGATGCTCCCGTGTTGCGGGATCTGATCATCATTGACTGCCCTGATCCCGATACCAGCGAAGCCGCAGAATCCGGCAGCGGTCTCGCGCGACTGCGATCGATCCTGCCCCATTGCGATGTGCTGCTTTACGTTTCGACGCAGCAGAAGTATCGGAGTGCAAGAATTGCAGAGGAACTTGCGGATGCGGCGTCAGGATGTCGGCTGGTCTTCGTGCAGACGCATGCGGAACAGGATTCGGACGTCCGTGAAGACTGGCGCAAGAGTCTGGCTCCGGGATATCAGGTTCCCGACATGTTCTTTGTCGATTCGCGACGAGCGTTTGCTGAGCAGGCGCAGGGGCAGCGTCCATCGGGGGACTTTGGTCGTCTGCTCGAACTGCTGACGAACCAACTGGGAACGTCGCGGCGAGTAGCGATTCGCCGTGCGAACCTGATTGACCTTCTGGAAGAAGCATTCACCGTGTGCCGCACGGATTATGATCGCGAGATGCCTGAAATCCGGAAACTACAGGAAGTTCTGGATCAACAGCGCACGAAACTTCGCGACACGCTGACAAATCAGTTGCGCGATGAATTGTTGGTGAACCGAAACCTGTGGGAGCGCCGTCTGCTGAGCGCCGTCACAAACATCTGGGGCTTCAGTCCGTTTTCTGCGGTGCTGCGGCTTTACAACGGGCTGGGTGCTTTTATCGCTTCGTTCAGTCTGTTCCGCGCTCGTTCGTCGGCACAAATGGCGTTGATCGGAGCTGTGCAAGGCGCGCGATGGCTGAAGTCACGGGTCGAAGAGCAGGGAGCCGACTTATCGCTGGAAAGGCTGGCATCTTCCGGGATCACGGATCAGCAACTGCAGGAGTCACGGATGGTCGTGTCCGGATATGTCCATTCAGCGGGCATTGATTCAGAAGAATTCAGCGATCGTCGTGACCTTCATCAGCTTCGTCGACAGGCGGCGACGGTGGAAAGTCAGTTCCTCGGAGACGCGCGACGCGGCATTGATGAACTAATCGAACAGCTTGCCGAACAGAACTGCTCCGCTTTGACGCGATATCGCTACGAGATCCTGTTAATGCTGTACCTCGTGTTTCTGTTCGGACGCATCGGACATAATTTTTTCTGGAGTTCGTTTCTCGCACCGATCGTCGGGAATGCAGATCATGCAGAGCCGCTGCTCACGGTCGATTTTTACATTCCAGCGATGATTTTTCTGATGATGTGGTCCGCGATGCTCGTGCTGAGTTATACGTGGCGTTTGCGGCGTGGTCTTTCAGCGCAGATTCATAAACTTGCGCAGTCCATGGTGGAAACTCGTATTTCGGAGGGCCTGTTTCCATCAGTCGATCACGTTTGTCAAAATGTGATTGAAGAAGATCATCGTCTGACAGAATTACTGGAACGAACCTCACGGTTTCGCCGAGAGCTTGCTGACGGCGTTGGATTCCTTGGCGGCCAGCGCAGATAATCATGCGGCATAGCGAGCGGAGCGGCGTCAGCCCTCCGGTCCAATGCGGCTCGACACTGCAGACGCGCGACCGACGAATCGATTTGTGCCGACAAGCTAACGCATGCCGCTCGCCGACGCTCTACTTCAGATGTTTGTCGAAGAATTCAAATCGGGCATTTTCGATTTGAACTTTGACTTCCGGCGTCGATTTTCCGAAGCCGTGATCTCCGCCTGCGATGGTCATCAGTTTGGCTTCGACATCAGACGCGGAAAGGCGATCGATAAGCCAGACAGCCTGTTCATGGGCGACATATTGGTCATTTGTGCCGTGGATACACAGCGTCGGCGCAGCTTCGGGAGTCACCCAGTAAAGCGGACTGGCCTCGATGTGACGATGCCTCTGTTCCTGAAGATTTCCACCAAGAAACAGTGGCAGAACTTCAGCGGCATCAACGCTGGCGTCGTACGACTTAGTGAAGTCGCTCGGGCCGTAGAAATTGACGACGCACATGACGCCACTGGAAAACTCGGCATTGCCACCGTCGCCTTCAAACTTCTTTACTCCACTGGTGACACCCAGAAACTGTGCCAGGTGACCGCCAGCCGATCCGCCTGTCGTTCCGATCCGATCGGGATCGATCTGATATTTGTCCGCATTGGCTCGCAACCAGCGCACAGCGGCTTTGACATCATGGACGGCTGCCGGAAACTGATACTTCGGTGCCAGCCGATAACTGACCGTCACCGCGACGTAACCGCGTTCGGCGAGTTGAATACACAAGGCGTTGAAACCGTCCCGCGTCCCCGCGCGAAACCCGCCACCATGGATGCAGACGACTGCGGGAAACGGCCCCTTGCCTGCCTTCGGTCGTGCCATGTTCAGTTGCAGATGCTGGTCGTCCGGGTTTGTGTATTCGAGATCCTTCTCAAACACGACACTGTCCGGAACCAGCTCCTGAGCGGAGACCGATTGAGGACAAACCAGGATCAGCGAAGCCGCGATTGTCAGGGTCGTTGGCAGGAGTTGCATAGAAATCCACGTTCTTCCAGGACTGGTATCAGTTGGCGCGCCAGACGGCGTCAGCCGGCGCGGACAATGAGTCGTCACCATGAGCCGCCAGTGATGAATTGACTACGTGAGCACCAGAGAATCTCAGTCGGCGGAGCGACTGAGCTACGAAAGGATGCCCTGGACCACGTTACCATGAACATCCGTCAGGCGGTAGTCACGGCCTGAAAACGGTAGGTCAAACGCGTGTGGTCGAAGCCGAGAAGATGCAACAGAGTTGCGTTCAGATCATGTACGTGGACCGGATTTTCACTTACGTTGAAACCCAACTCATCCGTCTGGCCGTGGACATGTCCTGATTTGATCCCTCCGCCCGCCAACCAGGCGCTGAAGCAGCGGTTGTGATGATCGCGTCCGTCGTTTCCGCCTTGAACCATCGGCGTGCGACCGAACTCGCCGCCCCAGACGACAATCGTGTCCTGCAGTAATCCGCGTTCTTTCAGGTCGGCAACCAGAGCCGCACTGGCCTGATCCGTATCGAGCGCGTTCTGTCGGACTCCGGCCGTCAGATTGCCATGCTGATCCCAGGCTTCATGGAACAACTGCACGAAACGCACACCGCGTTCAATGAGTCGACGCGCCACGAGGCAATTGCGAGCATAGTTGGCTTCGTTGGGGTCTTTGATCCCGTATCGCTCCAGAGTTTCCTTTGACTCACTTCCCAGGTTCATTAGTTCCGGAGCACTCGTCTGAAGGCGGTACGCCATTTCGTAGCTTTGAATCCGAGCGGCAATTTCCGGATCGCCGGCAGCCTGGTACTCCAGCGCATTCAGGCGATTCAGTGAATCCAGGGACGAGCGTTGAGCCTCATCATCGATCCCGGCCGGATTGGACAGATACAGGACAGGATCGCCCTTGCTGCGAAACGGAATTCCACCGTACATCGTCGGCAGAAAACCGCTGCCATAATTGCTGGCGCCGCCACTTGTACCTTTGGCACTTGTGAGCACGACAAAGCCAGGCAGATCGGCGGATTCGCTGCCAAGGCCGTAGAGTGTCCACGAGCCGAAACTCGGACGGCCGAACTGCTGCGATCCGGTATTCATCATGATCTGAGCAGGCGCGTGATTCACGGCGTCAGTCTGCATGGATCGAATCAGACAGATTTCGTCCGCGATTTTCGCCGTGTGTGGCAGCACCTCGCTGAGTTCCATCCCGCACTGTCCATGCTTTTCGTACTTGAATTTCGGGCCGAGCAACGCGGAATTCGGATTGATGAACGCCGCTCGGTATCCTTTCAGAAGTTCGGCTGGAGGTAATTGTCCGTCACGTTTGGTGAGTTCCGGTTTGTTGTCGAACATCTCGAGGTGACTCGGCGCACCTGCGTGGAACATGTAAATCACACGCTTGGCTTTGCCGGGGAAATGCGGTTGCCGGGGAGCCAGCGGATTTGGAGACACCCCATCGCGCAACGTCGCAGCAGCAGAATCCTGCGTCAGCAAGGCTCCAGCGGCAATGGCCCCCAGTCCCAGACCGCAGTCTTTCAAAAACCAGCGTCGCCGAAGAAAATTGGCATGTGCGTCATGCAGGATTCCAGGATTCATGGCTGACAATCGCTTTGAGATTCGAGTTGGAAAAATTCTGCCGTTCCGACACAGAAGACACAGTGAATATACAGGAACACACCAAAACAACAGGATATACGCTCAGGAGCCTGAACATCTACCCAAAATCTACCGCTC
>JBBJME010000356.1:0-6428 GCA_037719765.1 Planctomycetaceae bacterium | reverse complement strand
TCCCGCTTTCTGGCGTCGCTCATTGCCGGCCGACTTGCGCCCCGCCCATCGGACAACGCCCAGTGTGTCAAAATCGCGAAGCAGATACAGGCTGATGCACGCCGCCAGCATCGGCCACGCGGCGAAGAAGAGCAGGTTGGGTCCCGCGAAAGGGGCGGCGTAGTGCTTGTATGCGGTGAGAGTTGAAATCCCATGCAGGACAAGGACCGCACCGTAGGTGCAGCGTTTGGCAATTCCCAGAATGAAGCCAACCAGTAACGCGATTTCCAGAGCACCAATCGTCAACGTCACGGTACGGCTCAACCCGCCGACGAAATAGTAATTCTCATAAACCGAGGCCGCGTGGTCGGGACGGACAAACTTATCCAACGTCCACATGAACATCACGCTGAAAATGGAGAGACGAAGCAGGAGCAGAGCGACGGGGATGCGCCGGTCGGATGTCACGGTCAGGTTTGCATGGGTTGGGTTGTTCATGATCCATTGGCTCTATTTTGTAATTCGGTTGTGTGCGGTTTCATCTCGAAGGCCGGACCGCCTGTGGCGCCGAAGCAGGCCGGCGTGTCGGACCTGGGTTCATGCTTTGTTGCCATGCTCATGCGGGTTGAAAGTTTCGGCTGCATTGTTTTCTGTGTCCGTCGAACCCGATCCCCCGCGCCGGTTTGAGTGCGTTGACTCAGATACGTGTTGAGGTGCGCTCCGATCTCCGCCGCTTGATTAACCAATGGCCGGCGTCCTTAATCCAGATGAGCTCGGCATTCGGAATCGCTGCGGCCAGCTTGTCGGCGTATGCAGGTTTTTGGAACGGATCCTTGTCACCCCACATCACCAGCGTGGGGTGGGAAAGATTCTTCAATTCGTCGGCAATCGCCTGGGTATATTCCTTGTTCAACCGTCTCAGATTGCGGAAAAAGGCCCGCTTGCCGTCTTCGCTCGACCAGGGCGCGAGATAAAGATCAATGACCTCGTCGGTCATCACACTTTTGTTGACCACGCTCGTGGGCATAAAGCCGCGCATCATGGTGATGAAGGCTTTCAAGCTCATCTCAGCCTCCGCCTCCGGGCGCTGCAAAGGCTCGAACTCCGGGATGGGCCACGAGTCGAAACAGACACTATCTATGAGCACCAGCTTGCGAACGGCTTCCGGGGCGTTGACTGCGAGCAACTGCGCGGCCCCGCCGCCGATATCGTGCGCGACCACGTCGGCGCTCCGGATCCCCAATGCCCGCATGAAGTGAAGGATCATGCGGCTTTGCGCGTTGATGGAGACATCGGCGCTCAGCGGCTTTTCGGATTGGCCGTAATTGAGCAGGTCCGGAGCGATCACGCGATGCGTGGCGGCGAGTTGCGGGATGATGGCCCGCCACATCCGGTTGTTGGTCGGAATCCCGTGAATCAGAATCACGGGGCTGCCGCTGCCTTGTTCCAGATAGGCGATTTTATGACCACCGACGTAGGTATGACCATCAGTTAAATTTCTGCTCATGGCAACTTATCTCCAGTCGTTTGCATTTCTTTGGTTAAGCCGAGATTTCCCAGTTGGACTGCGGCCCGCGAACATCGCGGGCCAAGCGGAAATCTGTTTACCCGAAGATCATAGTGTGACGATGCACTAGTGTCTTCGGTGGTCATGATTGTCGTGATGAAGTTAGCTATTCCCTGAGTTTTTCGCCTTCGCTCTTCAGCGGGTGAAGCGTGACATCCTGATTGAGTCCACGATCGTCCTGCACGGCGGGCGACGAGCCTTCAGGCGCGTGGCCTGTGCGCATCATCATGCTGCGCCACCATAGTTTGACTTCATCCCAGCGCTTGGCAGGCGGCTCGTATCCGAAGGCACGGAATTCTCCCGGGGACACCGTGCCTTTGTTCGCTACGAATTTGGCAAATCGATCCGTCCACGCATCGATGTCGCGGTATACATGAGCTTCCGAGGCCATGTCCTCCGCCTGGTTGTCGCTGTATTTCTTATGGTTGCCCATTTCTGTGTAGGTCCAAAGCTGGTCGGGAACTTCAATTCCGCCGTAACGGCATTGCCACACCAGCGGCGCATAAGCATCGCGCATTTCTTTGAACGGTTCCTGATCTGGGTTGAAGTATTCAGGATGTCGCAAAATGATCGGTCGGCCGTCTTTATCGAGTTCATCACCGCCGCCGTCGCCATAACAGAAAAAGCCTGCGGTGCGGCCCTCCAAGTGGTTCTGGCTGAGCGCTTTCCATCGTTCTTCGTGTTCGAGTTTCATCGCCAGTTCGGGGTTCTTGTGGTCGATGAGTTCTTCCTGCGGGTTGCCGCCATTCATGCAGACGAGACGGTCGAACAGCAATTTGAGGTTACTGGTGGACGCATACCAATTCACCGGGCCGACAATCGCCCAGGCATCCGCGAGATCGAGCCGCGAGTACATATCCAAATCCCACAGAAGGTCCGGCTCTTTCTTACTGTTCTTCTCGTAGCAATTGCATGGCCAGACGCACAGTGCCATGGATGTCGAGACGCACGCATTGCACGACTGAATACGCGCACGACCGTACACATTTCCCAAGTCTTCGTAATCGATTTCCCACTCCTGCGGCAGCCGGTCGGCCACGCGTAACATAAGTGATCGTGCCTTGGAATCCACGCCGGGGCAGTTGTATTGCCGGCGACCGGATCCGGCGATAATCAGCACGCGGAAGGGTCGTTGTTCAGGGGGCAATTTGCCATTGCTGTCGTCTGGTTTCATTGTGCAGAGTCCTTGTAGTCATTCCGATTGGTTGCTTTTCGGTAGTTGGAAAGGCACCTCACCAAAGACTATCATTTCGACTTCTTCATGGCCCGAAAACGCCGGATCAGGTTGCTGGTGGAACTGTCATGCGCCGGCTTGGGCACGGTGCGGCTTTCAAGCTCCGGGATGATGCGTTGGGCGAGTGCCTTGCCCAGTTCAACACCCCCTTGGTCAAACGGACCGATGCCCCAGATCACGCCCTGGGTGCAAACGCTGTGTTCATAAAGCGCCACGAGCGCGCCTGGGATCGCGGGCGTGAGCCGGTCCGCGAGAATCAGGTTCGACGGGCGGTTGCCCTCGAATACCCGGTGCGGCACCAACCCGGCGGGCACACCCTCGCCGGTAGACAGCCAGTGGTCGCGCCAGCCCATATTGCCCACGACGTAATCGCCCTCGTTGAAGTCCAGACATTGCGATTCGATGACCCGCCGAACGCAGCCTCCTTCCATAGGTTCACCGATCTGAAAGGGTGGAACGTAGCTGTCGCTATCACGCATTCGGCCCCGCATGTACGGATCGGATCGACGGAGATCCATTCGTTCCGGACAAGGAACTCGCCTTTCGCGGGAGAGGAAATCTCATCCTCGACGACCTTAAAGTTGTCCAGTGTCGGACGGCATCCGGGCGGGAAGCAAGTTGAACTGAACGCAGCGTTCTGCTAGCGACGGGCATATTGAATTCCTGGTTGGAGTGACTAATTCACGAACGACGGGCCAAACCTGCGATGACAACTCTGATCAGCCGAAACCCTGAAGAGTTTTTCCCTTTTTCGCGCAATCGCACTTACTGTTCCGACGCAAAACGACCTAAGGCCAAAGAACTGTTGAGGATTGCATTCCTCAACAGTTCTTTTGCGGTCGATCGAATTTCAATTGATCGGCAGGCAGTTCAGTGCGTGTTGTGGCGATGCTCAATGATTGAAGCACCACACCACAGTCTCCGGCTGGAGCAGACTGATAACAGGCTGACGTCCGCTTGCGCCTCAGCGTTTCCGTTCAGGTGACAATGCCCCCCTGACGAATGCTCAGGCCATAAAAAAAGCCGACATCGACAGAATCCTGTAATGGATTTTGTCCACGTCGGCTTACTTAATATCTCGCCCGCCGACATTCGCCGGCTTGCGTTCTATCTGGTCATCCGAATCTATTCGAGCGTAACGAACGCTGTGCTAACACTTTCGACTACAAGGCTGATCGTCCTTTCGGCGAAAGTGAACACACCGCAGGTCGAAAGTAACTCGACTGTAGTATTTGATGCCCGGCAAGGAAAGCTTCTTCACGCGATATTGTGAATTTTGTCAATCCGGTGAGATGACGTTTGAAGTGATCCGTGGATCCTGGACCAGCAGACATGCTGCAGGCGAGAGGCTGCCACCGTTGAAGGAAGCGTTGTCGAGATGGCCACATGGCTTCGCTGCTGACTGACAAACAAGCCCGTTAACGCGAGTCTCGTTTCTGGCACTGGTATGTCCTGCACCAATCGCACACACAACTCCCAAGGGCCCGAATGCCTTATGGCAGATCTGCATTTTACGTGCATCGGTCCGACAAGGCGGAGGCAGTCTGGTTCGTCCCCTTGCGCGCGTCGGTGGCGCACACCGAAGCAGCGAAAGAATACCACTGGGGCCGTTAGACACCCACGAATCATGACACTTGAAAAGACGTTAAAATCTGACACAGAATTGGCCATTCAACCGCAATGCGACCCAAATGAAAGATCAACCCAAAAATGCAGTTTGCACCGACAAAGCATTGACTTCCAGTGCGAACTCAACACAATTCCTATGTATCCGTAGGGTGCTTGTCTTACGTTGACATCGTGGAGGTCGTTGGTTCGAGCCCAATATCGTCCATTGACAGCTTTTTGCGGACATCTGCAGAAAGCTGTTTTTCGTTGCAGGATCGCTCTTACCGGTGGTGAGGAATTCTTCGGCTCCGAACCGGATTGCTTCAAACGTTTTCCCCGCAACCGGACTTGCGATGTTAGTGGCTATCGACTTCGAATGGGAGTTGTAAATGCTCACCCTGGACGGAAGCGGACTGAACAGGTGCGACGGGCAATTTTTCGGTCTTCGCCAAAAATAAACCTGCGGTTCGACACGATAAGGCCTCAAGTCGCGGGGATATCGTGGGGCGGAGGGAATTTCCCTGGCAGTTTTCAACGCGAATTGGGGGCAATCCGAGGTTTGATTGCGGGAATTGGCAGCGCAGTCCTTTCCCATTGTCTGATTGGTCGTAGAATTCGCCCTGAGTTTGGAGAAGCTTGACGTAGTCCGATCGTGTCAGAGACATTATGGCCAAAAAGGCAGCAAAATCAGCAGCGAAACCGACAGCCGCGAAGACATCTGTTTCTGCGACCCAACCTGCTGCTGCAGCGGAGTCGGAAGTTGAAGAACAATCAGTGCCCGCAAGCAAACCTGCGACCGCAAGCAAACCTGCGACCGGAAACAAACCTGCGACCGGAAACAAACCTGCGACCGGAAACCAAACGGCAACCGCAAAAAAAACGGCCCACGCAGACAACTCGGCGACGCAGCCGGAGGTCGCCTTGCGTGCATCTTCCTCCGTCAGCGATGCAAGCCTTGAGCAGCGTACGCAGGAGATTGGTCGCGAGCTGTTCGGCCGCGTGCAGCATCGGGCACCATCAATCTTTCACGGTCGGTGGTGGGAAGATCGGCTCATGTCGTGGGCCATGGGCGACGAAGCTGTCAAAGTGCAGATGTTCCGGTTTGTCGATGTCCTGCCGATGCTCAAAGACCACCATGCCATTGCGCGGCATCTGGATGAATACTTCGAAGACGTCCGTGACAGACTTCCGTGGGCCGCTCGGGTCGGCCTCGATTTGTCCGTCAGCAATACGATCCTCAGCCGGGCGCTCGCATTCAATGCCCGGACGAACGCAGCGCGGATGGCGCGACGATTTATCGCGGGCAGCAATGTCGATGAAGTCCTGTCGTCGGTCCGCAAGATGCGTCGCAATCGGTTCGCGTTTACGCTCGACCTGCTTGGCGAAGCCATCATCAGCGACAGCGAAGCCGATCGATATCAGCAGTCGTATATCGATCTGATCAACGGAATGTCGGAGCAGGTCAATGAGTTTCCGGATGATCTGTTACTGGATTCCGATCATGAGCGACGTATTCCCCGCGTCAACGTGAGTATTAAGCTCTCGGCCCTCGACAGCCAGTTTGCTCCGATCGATGCGGAAGGAACGATTCGTCGTGTCTCCGCGCGACTGCGTCTGGTGCTGCGGGCGGCTCGTGAGAATCATGCTTATGTGCATATCGACATGGAGCAGAACGACTTTCGGGAACTCACGTTCGAGATTTTTCGCCGCGTGATGATGGAAGATGAATTCCGCGATTACGCCGACTGCGGCATCGTGGTTCAGTCCTATCTGCAGTCAGCGGAAACGGATCTGAACCGAATGCTTGACTGGGCAAAAAAACGCGGCACACCGATCTGGATTCGGCTGGTGAAGGGCGCGTACTGGGACTACGAAAACATCGTCGCCGAATACCGCGGCTGGCCCGTTCCCGTGTATCGCCGGAAGTGGCAGTCAGATGACTGTTACGAACGCCTGACGCGCATCTTGATGGAGAACCACGAATGGCTGCGACCGGCCCTGGCCAGTCACAACCTGCGCAGTCTGGCGCATGGTTTGGCA
>JBBJME010000119.1:0-20476 GCA_037719765.1 Planctomycetaceae bacterium | reverse complement strand
TGGTCGTGACCACTGGGCGGCATCATGGAGCGTGATGATGGGTGGCGGCGGATTGAAGAACGGTCAGGCCGTCGGGGCGACAGATAAGGACGGTCTGCAGATTGCCGACGGCAGTAAAGCGTACTTGCCAGGCGATATCTGGGCCACGGTGGCGATGGCAATGGGGATTCCGGTGAATACCGTTCATACTTCAAAACGCGGTCGTCCGATGAAACTGGCAAATGGTGGAACACCAATTCAGGAACTCATTGGCTGATATCACAGCAAAGTGAGTGTGTGGGGCGCGAGAGCCAATTCAGGGGCCCGGACTGTTAAGTCCGGGCTCCTGATGTCTCACCTCATTTCGAAGTTCATGAATGTTGATCACCCACGTTGCACAGCGTCGGGGAGAAATGGTCGAAATCTCTTCATGGCAGAGTCGTCATCACAATCGGCAACAGACAAGTCGGTCAGTCGGCAGGCACCCAGTGAAGACTTTGTGCGTCTGTTTACGCAGTCCCAGCGAGCTCTCTATCTTTTTATCCTTCCACTTGTGCAGACGACCGCAGACGCTGAAGAAGTTCTGCAGGAAACAAACGTCGTGATGCTGAGCAAATGGGCTCAATTTGAACCGGGGACCAATTTTCTGGCTTGGTGTCGGGCAATCGCCCGACTGGAAGTGTTTCGCTTTCGCAGATCTCGTCACCATCGAGTTCTGTTGCTTGGAGATGACGTGGTCAGTTTATTGGCCGATCAGCTGGACGAGCAGCCGAGTGATTTTGAACTGCGTCGCGATGCTTTGGCGGAATGCATTGGCAAGCTGCGATCGCA
The DNA here is from genome assembly GCA_037719765.1 of Planctomycetaceae bacterium. GTDB lineage: Bacteria > Planctomycetota > Planctomycetia > Planctomycetales > Planctomycetaceae > SXXK01. Next base: position 19,666 of record JBBJME010000119.1, on the reverse strand, counting down.
GGATCAGGAACTGATTCGGCGACGCTACACAACGGGATCGAGCGGCGACAATGTCGCGCAGCAGCTGGGGCGTCCCGCGAATTCGGTTTATCAGTCCCTGGGACGTGTCCGTCGCGTGTTGCTGGAATGCATTCGCCGCCGACTGGCTGCAGGAGGTGTTCATTGAACACGCATGACGACAGTTTTATGACGCTTTGTAATCTGTGGTGTGAGCAGCAGTTAACGGCTGAGCAGTTACAGGAACTTCAGACGTTGCTGCGATCTGATCGCGGATTGCAACGCATCTTCGTCGAATTCACTCAACTACACGGCCTGCTTGCATGGGATGCAGGTGTGATTGCCGGTTCTGGCCTGACTGGAATTGGCAATGACGCTGCTTTACCACCGTCAATTGACTGTCAAATTGCCCCCGATGTGAAGCAACGCAGATCAAGGTACAGTCCGAGACTTGTCGCTACCGTTGCCGCGTGCTTGCTGATTGCCGGAATCGCAGCGATGAATTGGCATCGTGCGAGCGTCTGGCAACTTGCGGACGGTATCGCACAGCCTGGCGATGGTGAAGAGGCCGATTCCCACGACCTGCCGCCGCGTTCGACTCAGTTGCCGACTCCCGGCACAACGATGCCGGGAACACGAATGCGAATCCGCTCAAGCCACTCTCGCTGAACGCAGTCGCAGGCTCTCAGTCCAGATGTTGCAGCCACATATCCAGACGCCGGCCGGCCTGCCGAATCAGTTTCAGCGACGACCGTGGGTCTCGACGATGCCTCGGTCATTGCAGAAATGGATCGGCAGATCGCGGCGGCATGGTCGGACAACCAAGTCATTGCGGCAGAAGTTGCAGACGATCATGAATGGGTACGTCGTTGCTTTCTGACACTCACCGGCCAAATTCCTACAGTTTCCGAAGCATCCGCGTTTGTTGCCTCGACGTCGCCACGAAAGCGAATCGCGCTCGTCGATTCTCTGCTGGATCATCCGCGGTTTGCTGAAAATCTCTCAGTCACCTGGACGAACCTGCTGATCGGTCGATCCAATGCGCGTCATGTGGACGAGAATGCTCTGTATGGATTTCTGCAGCGACAGTTCTTAAAGAATCGCCCGTGGATGGAAACAGTCGGCGATCTGATTGCCGCAGAAGGCCGCAGCGACCAGAACGGAGCGACCAATTTTCTGCTCGCTCACCTGAACGACCAGGCAACTCCGGCGACGGCTGTGACAGCACGCCTGTTTCTGGGGCAGCAGGTCCAATGTACTCAGTGCCACGATCATCCGTTTGCCAAAGATCGGCGGCAGGACGAATTCTGGTCCCTGAATGCATTTTTCAAGCAGGCGGAACGCCAGCCGCTGTCCGTGACGGCAACCGACGGGAAAAGTCAGCACGTCTGGACTTTGGCGGATACCGGTGCTGTCGGGATGACGTTTTACGACACATTGCGAGGCCAGCAGAAGGCCGTGTTACCGGAGTTTGATGGTCATGTGATGCAGGCTGATGATTCCCGGTCGCGTCGGGCTGAACTGGTGCGATTGCTTGCGGCGGACAGTCATCACCGGGTTGCTCAGGCAATGGTCAATCGCACCTGGGCTCAGGTGTTTGGATACGGCTTCACAAATCCGATCGACGATCTCGGGGCGCACAATTCGGTCAGCCATCCGGAATTGCTGGACTTTTTGACAGAGTCCTTCGCGAAATCTGACTACGACGTACGACGATTGATGCGCTGGCTCACGCTGTCGCAAACATTTCAGTTGGCAAGTTTGCAGGCTGAGCAATCATTTGCGATTGATGATCCGCAGGAAGGTGGCACTCCGCTGTTCTCCCGCGCGTATCCGCGCCCGATGGGGCCAGAACAGGTTTACGATTCGATCCGGATTGCGATCCGTTCTGCGGCGGACCAGCCTATCGATTCTTCGGTTGGCAGCGCCCACCGTCGGGAATGGGTGGAGCAGTTCGTGCAGTCCTACGGAACTGATGAAAATGACGAACAACTGGCCTTCGACGGCAACATCACTCAGGCAATGCTGATGATGAATGGTGAGGATCTTCAGGCCGCGATCCCGCTGACAGCAGTCGAAGTGACAAAGACTGTTCACGAAGGTCCGCAGGGCATTCTGAAATCGCTTGAACGCATTGCGATGGCAACACTGAATCGCGAACCATCCGAACGTGAAGAAAAAATCTTCCGTGGACGCTATCGGGCGCTCACGCGTTCGATGCCGAACGATCTGGCAATCCGCACGGCGACCGAAGACATGCTCTGGGCGTACCTGAACAGCAGCGAATTTACATCAGTCCATTAGAACTGCTGTCCCGTTCTGTTCGTAATCCTGCCATCAGGCGGCCATTCAGCCTGCGATGCCACAAGCATACAACCCATTTTCCGGCTAAAGCCGGGACTACCAGTGAATCCGGGACAGTCGAATTACAGTTGCAGCATAAAAGGTCAGCGTTTTCCCGGACGCCATTTCTGCGACAACACCGGCAGGATTCTTACCCAGCCACAATACCTGGTGATGCCGGAGAAAATCAGGCCGGATCCCATAAAGGCCGTACAACAAAGACCGATCGGTCGTGTCGCCGGTATTGCCGCCAGCAGGACACTCGCCATGACCAGCAGTCCGTTTGCCAATGTTGCCTGACGTTCAACCGTCATGATCTGCCCTGTGCCGTGCTTTCGACCCAACTGCATCTCGACTCAGCAGAGCCATCAACTCATGTTCAGAAGGCTTGCCAGTTGGTTCCTGCGGCAGGCTCAATTCGACGGGATCCGTGCTGTTCAGGTCTGAAGCGCGTCGCACGCAGTCCACTTGTTGATACAGCCATGTGTCCGCGGTGACGAACAGGTGTTCCAGGAGAGGATTGCCGATGGGAGACATCCGCTGATCTGTATTCGACGCTCTCAACGAAGTTGCTGCAATGGTGAATGTCGTCGACAGACTCCATGATGATGCCGCACCAGAGCCGTCAAATGCTCGAATCCAGACGCGATAATTGTTGGAACTTGTCAAATCTGTGGTGGTGGTATACGAAGTTGTCAGCACGTTGGCATCAATGATCTCGCGCCCGCCAGTTGTCAGATTTGCCAGCCAGATTTCATATCGAGCCGCCCCGGAGACTGACGTCCAATTAATGGTTGGGCGAACGGGTTGTCCATTGCCTGTCGGCGCAGTGATGCGAGGGGCTCGACCGACCTCGAAATCGAATCCACTGCTCCACTGGTAGAATCCGCCGCCCGGCAAATCGCGGCCTCGGACATATGCACGATAAGACGCGGGAGAAAGACCAGTCAGTTCAAGAGTCGTGCCCTGAACGGCGGTGTTGCGAACGACAGCAGAGGCTCCGGTTGTGAGATTGTCGATCCAGACATCGTACAGCGACGCGCCGCCCACGGATGACCAGTTCAAAGATGGAGTCGATGTAAGATCTTCGGCGATCACTGATATTCCGGACGGGGCGTAATTCACGTTGATCGTACCCTGAGCACTCCAGCCCACAAGATCGCCCGCCGTGTTGCGAGCCCGCACCCAAACACCGTAACTTCCCACATCGAAATTTGAAACCGAAAGTGTGGTCCCGTCGACTTCGGGTTCCCGCAGGTACTCGATTGTGGAAGACGTCAACCGGTTGATCCAGACGCCATACGTTGACGCACCGGGAATCGGGTTCCAGTTGATCCTGAAATTCCCGCTCGGTTCTGTGCGGCCGGAATCCAGCACCGTCGTCGTCGGACGCAGTTTCCAGACCGCCGCAGGACTCCAGCCGCTCGCGAGGCCAGCCGCCGTGAAGCCACGCACCCAGACATTGAACGTACCAATTGGAAGATCAACCGTCGTTGTGTAAGAAGTGGCTGCGATGCCTGTTACGTTCACCACGCGTGGTACATTGGTTGTGACATTATTCACATACACTTCATATGTTGCGGCATTGCTGATCGCGCTCCATGTGAATGTCGGTCGAGCCGTGGCCACCACCTGAATGCCTGGCGGTACCGCTGGCCAGGTTCGGTCTGTAACGGTCAATGAGCGATTGGTGGCCGGAAAACCAGATGCAGTTGCCGTGACCGTCGCCGTCTGATTGCCGTCGATGATCCCGTCATTGACAGCTGAAGCGGTAAATGTTGCAGAGAACTGCCCAGCCGGGATCACGACCGTCGCCGGAATCGTGACTTCTGTCGTATCACTGGACGACAAGTTAACGGTCAGGCTCGCCGCCGGACTTCCGTTGCGAGTTACGGTGACGTTGGTGGTTGCTGTCGCTCCGTTTTCGTTCAGCGTGGTGACAGCCGATGTCAGTGTGATCGCCGCTGGAACCAGGACACCTGATCTTGTCTCGAAATCAACCTTCACATTATCGGACCCGACAGTTACGTTTCCGGGTTTCTGAAACGTCTGGGTCGCGCCGTTCAGTGTGAACGTCGCAGTCACGGTATATGTTCCGGCAGGCACTACAAAGCCATACGCTCCGGAAACACCGATCGTGTCTGAAAACACAGCGCCGGTCGATACGTTCACAGCGGAGACCGTGCCGCTGCGAATGGATTCACCAATCGTGTAGAAGTTGTTGCTGTCAGCATCGGTATAGACAATGCCCGTGATGATTGGATTAAGGTTACGGCTGCCAAAATCCTGGGTCACCATCTCAGTGAATTGAAACGTCGTTGGATTGTTGGCGGGCTTGAACGAACCCAGTTTCGCACCAATCCCCAATTCTTCGTATACCGGAGCCATGATATTTTCACGATGTCCGGCGCTCCTGATCAAACCGTCGTGAATTTCATTAATGTAAACTGTCTGCGTAGCTGCAATGGTTTTTGCAGCGAATCCAATGTTCTCTGCGACACCCGACCAGATGTATCCCGCATTGGTCACGCGCTGCGAGAAAGTGGTTCCGGCGCCCAGGGTTGTATGGCTGAAATAATCCCGATTCAGCATGTCCTGAGAATGCAATCGAGCCGCTGTGATCAACTCCTGTTGTGGCGCGAATGGCTGTTTGGCGGCGGTTGTAATCGTTCCAGCCGACAATCCGTCGTTCAGCCCGATTCCCAATCGTGCGGCTTCTGCGCTCGGATTGGCACGAGCCCTATTGATCAATTCCAGCATGTACTGTTCACTGTCCGTCATTGTTGGAGCAGTCAGCAGCAGTCGAACTTCCAGCGAATCAATCGTGACAAATGCGGAGACGTGCCTGCGTCGCGAGTCGCGAGTTCCAATCAGTCGGCGTTTCAGCACATCAAACATTTTCAAGACGCACATCTCCAGAGAGCGATGAAACCAGTCATTGCAGAATCCCGCAGTCAGTGTACGCCGAATGCAATTTATCAATCAGAACTGAGCAGCGCGGTATTGAGAGCCGTGATCTGCCGAAGGCTTTTGACTGGGCCGACAACAAGTTGCACAAGATCATAGCATTGTATCCTGCTGGATAGTACACAAAAGCACAATTCGCACTTGCCACGATTTCGGCAGATGGCGAAATTATGCTGCGGCAGGGATTCGTTCAGCACGATTCTGCATTCAGATTCGGAATGATTCTGCGCAAGCAAATGGGGACAATTCCCTGGGGGATTTCAGTCATCCTCCAATTCATCGGAATCACGTCATTTCAAAATGACTGCGGAGGTATAACCGGTGCCTCGTGTGGAAGCATCGGAGTTCGCATCGCTTCTGCATTGCGATTGACCCACTGAAATTGAGGCATCTGCGCCTGATGAGAAACCGACTGAGCTGGCAAAAAGCCCATCGGATCACGATCATTGCGCATCGACGACAAGCTTTGAACCATCGTCACAACTGCCAGCGACAACGCACACACACTCAACGCCACAATCTGCAGATTGAACTTACGGGCAACGCGTGGCGATGTGTTACGCCGTGTAATTTCCCGCGACAGCGACGGCCATACAGATCTGGACGTCACGCTGTCCAGCGCCATTGCCGGATCATCCCGCAATATCAGCAGTGTACTCATCGCCCTGGACATCCCCGCGTGGTACGAACGGCAATCGCCGCACTGTTCCATGTGACCAGCCAACTGGTGTTCTTCTTCCGGACGCAGGTCATCCCCCACGTCCAGATGAATCAGATGTCTTGCTTCAGTGCAATTCAATGTCATCTCCTTCATCTCTCACCCTCCACCAGACGTGTTTTGTCCGCGCGTCGTTCGCGTCGTTCCCACGCTTCACGGAACATCTTTCTCGCTTCAGCCAGTCGCCACCGAATTGTCGCTTCGCTGCGATCTGTGACAGCTGCCACATCCGACGTGCAAAACCCTTCAAGATCCCGCAAAATCAGAACTGTGCGATACGCTTCCGGAATCTCAGCCAGCACGACCTGAACTTCCTGTGACAAGTCCAGATCCTTACGGGGATCGGCCACTGCCGGATCCGGTGTCCGATCTTCTCCGGCGTCGGTGAACAAAGCCCATCGACCGCGTCGACGAACTTTTCGCAGATGATCGTAAGTCAAATTCACTGCCAGTCGAAACAACCACGGTCCAAAGCGACGAGCAGGATCAAACTGATCCATTCGTTCAAACGCCCGCAGGAAGGACTCCTGAACCAGGTCCGTCGCCATTTCCAGATCCGGAATGAAACGCCGGATGACTTTCAGAACTCGACGTTCATAACGCTGAACCAACTCGCCGAAAGCATCGTTATCACCGTTTCGAGCGGCATGAACAAGACGTACTTCACTCTCCGAAGGAACTCCACCATTTTCTGGTAAGTCCTCGGAATCAAGTGATTGATCGTCAGCGTCCGATTCGGACATTGTCCACATTTTCGGGCTTCTCCTGCGTGATGTACGCAGTCCTGCACCGCTCCGTTGGTGGGAATTGCTGGAATTTTTTTATAGAATCTCATACCACCGTCGTCAAACTGCAAAGAATATCAGATTCTCACAAGAGTGTTGAGTCCAACGAATGAGCCGGTTCCAGGAGTTGCCGCTTGAGTTCACGAACAGTTGACTCCGGGTTTTCTGAACCGACGACATTCGACGCCAAAGCCACTCGAGTCCCCCCTGCCTGCCGCACTGCTGTGAGGTTTTCGATACGAATCCCGCCGATCACAAACGCCGGGATTTGCACATACCGGGAAACTTCCGCGACCAGCGCTAAGCCAGGGAATTCAGAAAATGATTTTGTCGGCGTCGGAAACGTCGGGCCGACGCCGATGTAGTCCGCGCCTTCCATCCAGGCCGCCTGAGCCTGCTGAAGGTTGTGCGTTGAAATGCCAAGGATCTGATCAGATCGCAGGACCGCACGTGTATCCAAAAGTGAAAACTCGTCCTGCCCCACATGCACACCATCGGCATTCGCCGCGACGGCCACGTCGGCTCGGTCGTTCACAATAAACAGACAGCCTGCATGGAGACACGCATCTGCAGTCCAGCGAGCGCGGCGCAGCAACTCGCGATCGTTCAGGTTTTTTTCTCGCAACTGCAGCACATCCGCCCCGCCGCGGAGGGTCGCTTCAACAACCCGCTGCCACGGAAGTCTGCACACGGATTCGGTAATCAGCACATACAGCACGGCGTTCTGGAGTTTCTGGACGCGTGCTTCATGCGGGTGTGGAAACGGAGTCGTCACGGGAACACTGGCGAGTTGCTTCTGCAGCGTGTAGCTCCGATAGCGAAGCTGTTTGACAATTCCTGCAAAAGCAGGTGCGATGAGTTTACCGAATTCTTCAAGCGAACGCAGTGCTTCCTGGACTCGCCGACTGTTGGCAATCACGACGTCCGTCATGTCATTGCGGATTGATTCAGCAGCAGTGAAAATCTGAGTCCCGACATCATGTGCCGTATCGCGATGCCGCAGCAGCTCCGCATTGATCGCCTCCCTTGAATCTGGCTCACGATTACAGGAATTCATTTGTGGCAGCAATGCTTCAGTCGCGACCAGTTCATGTCGTAAGGCTTTCAGCTGTTCGCTCAGGTTGGCATCATTCTGCACAAATCGTGCATAGTCTTCGAGCACCCGCAAGCCTTCGCGACTGCGATTCAGGTTGGCGTCCAGAATCCGCCACACGGCGTCGGACCTGCTGGCCTGTCTGTCGCCGGACCAGCGTGCCGATGTCGCCGGGCTTTCCGACCAATTGATGTCAAAATCAATCGGCAGCGATGGACCAGTCATGTTGGTTTCCAGGTTCAGCTCCGCCACGATCCTGTCGCGATCCACTCCGTCATCGACAAACTGATTACGCAGCAATTCATTCGATTCAAACACCGCAACCAGCAAATGTGCGCTGGAGATGCCGGCGGCATTGGGTTCGCGTCGCGCCAAAAAAGCCGCGCGGTCGAGAATCTGAATAAGCACCTGCGGATCATTTGGCTCGACTGACTGTATCCCATGCGTGGAGCATTCATCAGGATGAGCGTTGGCATTCGACTGCAGATGTGTGGCCGCTTGCTCAAGAGCCTGCGGAGAATGCCTGGGTGTCAGCAGAGACTCGATTGAAATTCCCAGTCGATGCATTGCCGCCGCTGCCAAAGATTCATCCTGCAACAATGCAAACATCATAAAGTCGCACCACGTCTGCGGCGCGGTTGCTCCCGCAGCCATTCGGCGGCATGACGCGACAGTTCGCCCGGCAGAGGGTGTTAGAGACTCGTGCATGGTGCTCTTTTAAGCGGATTTGTACGGCAAGTCGAGTGTTGTGGCACTGGCGACTGCAATGGAGATTGTTGAATCACACAAACTACGCTCGGTACCCTGCATGGAGTCGACACGAGTTGCGATTTTCCCAGCCCTGAAATCCTCTCAAAAGAGTATGTTGACATCCTCTTTCGGTCAATGTATTCTTAAACAGGATGAATGTGTCTTGTTTTAACGAGCTATGCTCAGGGGAGTTCCACAGTGCCGAAAACATTCAGGAAAATCGCCGTTACCATCCTGATTCTGACCGCCGCCGCCGTTGGTGGCAGCTTCGCTATCCCGAGAACCGGAACTGCAAATGAAGCAACTGCCGTCAAAGATGCAAAAGATCCCGCTGTGGAACGAGCACGACGAGAAGTCCGGATGTTGGACGACATCTACAAGACTGCGATCGTGTTGATCACCGAAAACTACGTGCATGACGATACTGACCTCGCTGCGGGCAGTGCGTTTAAGGCGTTGTTTGAAGCGGTCGGCAAGAAGGGCTGGCACGACGTGCGTCTGGTTGATGCAACAGGGCAACCTTACAGCGATCTGAATCTTCCGAAAGCAGGATTTGAAAAAGAGGCCATTCAGCAGTTGCTCGAAGGCAAAGCCGCAGTCGATAAGGTCATTGTCGAGGGTGACAAAAAGTACCTGCTCGCAGCGACTGCGATTCCAGTGGTCATGGAAAAGTGCATCATGTGCCACGAAAACTATCGCGACGTCGCGAAAGGCAAAGCCATCGGGGCGTTAAGCTATAAAGTTCCGATTCTGGACTGATGGATCGTGCAACGATGTCATATCTTCGAAATCTGTCACTCATCGTCATCCTGCTCACTTCCCGCAGCGCTTCTGCGCAGCTGGATTTTGAGCAGGAGCCGATTCTGTACAGTTCAGCCACCGCGACCGATCCGGTCGCTCGGCTGATTCAGAGGATTAAGTCGGGCGAGGCCAAAGTGACGTGGGAACCGGAGCATGGCTATCTCAAGTCGCTCATGGCGGAGTTAAATGTTCCAAAGTCCAGTCAGGTTCTGGTGTTTTCAAAAACCAGCTTGCAAATCAGTCGAATTACTCCGAGAACCCCGCGTGCCGTCTACTTCAACGATGACGTTTACCTTGGCTGGGTGCAACGTGGTGATGTGGTGGAGATTTCTGCCGCTGATCCGCAGCTGGGCGGGACGTTTTACACGCTGGACCAGCGATTGCCGGAAGCTCCGGTCATCACGCGCGAAACAGCCAATTGCCTGCAATGTCACGGCTCGAGTCACACCCGCAGAACTCCGGGACATATTGTGCGGTCGGTGTTTCCGGATTCGGGCGGACAACCGGTTTACCGTCTTGGAACGCATCTGACAGACGATTCCAGCCCATTCAAAGAACGCTGGGGTGGCTGGTATGTGACGGGCACTCACGGCCAGCAACGACACATGGGCAACTGTATGCTTAGCAACGAAGAGGTCTCAGAAAAGCTGGATGTGGATTCGGGTGCAAATGTCACCGATTTGTCGTCGCACTTTGAAATCCGTCCTTATTTGACGCCGCATAGTGATATTGTGGCTTTGATGGTACTGGAACATCAGGTCACGATGCACAATATTCTGACTGCTGCAAATCACGCCGGTCGTATCACCGTGCGGGATTCTGACATCATGAACAAGGCACTGGAACGGCCAGAAGATTTTGAATCGGAATCGACCGAACGTCGATTTTCGTCGGCTGCGGAGAGTGTCGTCAGGGGGCTGCTGTTCTGCGACGAAGCACGTCTGACCGATAGCGTGACAGGCACTTCCGGTTTTGCGACTGAATTTGCCGCGCGCGGACCGCTGGATTCCGAAGGCCGCAGCCTGCGACAGTTTGATCTCCGAACGCGGATGTTTCGCTATCCGTGCAGCTTCCTCATTTATTCCGATGCCTTCGCCGACCTTCCGCCTGGCGTGAAGACCCGATTGTGGCGGCGACTGGAGGAAATCCTGTCAGGCAACGACACGAGCTCGAAGTTTGCTCACCTCACCCCCGAAGACCGCACAGCCATTCGCGAGATCCTCCGCGACACGCACCCCGAAGCAGAAAGTTTGACGCCTGTTGCAGCGGGTGGTTAGATGGATCTGCTGAACGCTGGTCAATTCGGCGTATCCACTGCTCGGAACGCCCTCTGCGATGTAGCCCATGGGAAACTCCGCAAACGTCGCAGAATGTCGGGTTGATTTTAAGTGCAGTGGAGTTAGACGTCTGCTACGATCCCCGCCGGAGCCAGGCGATGGCCGTCACCAGTTTTTTTAAGGGATCGATTGCGCTTCGGATCTTGGGTGTGTGTGAATCGTTGAACCCGTGGTCATCGACCAGGCCGTGTGTTGCTCCACGCAAATTCTGCGCGTTGCCGAGCATGCTGGATCCGTCTGAATTGACCCGTTCCACGAAACACCGTGCTTGTACCCGCGTGCGGTCGTGTCTGAGCTATCAATGCCTATCAAAGTTGCGCTGCATCACAAAACTGTTTATCAATACGATCGACTTGTCACCCTGGGGGCTCAGGTTGTGCGACTGCGGCCTGCTCCGCATTCGCGAACGCCCATTGACGCCTATTCGCTGACAATTGAACCCAAAAATCATTTCATCAACTGGCAGCAGGACCCGCATGGCAACTATCTCGGTCGCCTGATTTTCCACGAAAAAACAGATCGGTTCTCCGTGACCGTCGATGTCGTCGCTGACATGACAGTGGTCAATCCGTTTGACTTCTTTCTGGAAGACGATGCGACGCAGTTTCCGATTCACTACGCGGAAGAACTGGCGACGGATTTAAAGCCGTTCCTGCACCCGTATTGTCAGACCACCGACTTTCAGGCATATCGCAAGACCGTCGATGAGTCACCCCGGCGCACGATTACGTTTCTGATTGAACTCAACCAGAAGCTGCAGCAGGACATCAAGTACCTCATCCGCATGGAACCCGGAGTCCAGGCTCCGGAAGAGACACTGCAAAAGCGATCGGGATCCTGCCGCGATTCAGCATGGTTGCTGGTGCATCTGCTGCGCAGCTTTGGGCTGGCGGCGCGGTTCGTGTCCGGTTATCTGATTCAGCTTACAGCGGATTTGAAGCCGCTCGCAGGCCCTGAAGGGCCAACGGCTGACTTCACTGACCTTCATGCCTGGACGGAAGTGTTTCTGCCGGGGGCGGGCTGGGTTGGACTTGATCCGACATCCGGTCTGCTGACCGGCGAAGGGCACATCCCGCTTGCCGCTACACCAACACCTCAAACTGCGGCACCGATTTCCGGAGGAGTTTCAGATTCTGAAGTGGAGTTCAGCGTCGAAATGACGGTGACCAGGATTCACGAAGATCCGCGTGTCACAAAACCTTATACCGAGGAGACATGGGAACGAATTGACGCGGTCGGCGCGGAAGTCGATCGCCGTCTGCAGGCTGAAGACGTTCGGCTGACGATGGGCGGCGAGCCAACTTTCGTGTCCATCGACGATATGGAAAGCGAACAGTGGAATACTGCCGCGGTCGGTCCGCAGAAGCAGCGCCTGTCCGACGAACTCATCCGCCGCCTGAGGAGTAAGTTCGCTCCGGGCGGGTTACTGCACTACGGTCAGGGGAAATGGTATCCCGGTGAATCGCTCCCGCGCTGGGCTTATAGTTGTTTATGGCGTCGCGATGGTCAGCCAATCTGGAAAAACCCGGCCCTGCTCGCTGACCTGGGACTGGCACCGGGCAAAGCGGATTCCAGCAAGCCTGTGGCGGATGAAAAACTCGCTGCCGATTTCATCTGCGAACTGGTCGATCGACTGCAAGTGGAAGATCGCTGGATTCGCCCCGCCTATGAAGACGTGTTCCACATGCTGGAGATTGAAAACAAGCTTCCGGTCGATGTGGATCCTCGCACATTTGATCCGGATGCCGACGAAGACCGGCGACGACTCAGCCGCGCACTGACACGCGGGATCAGCCGTCCGGTCGGCTTTGTCTTACCGTTGACGCGTGCATGGTGGCAGGCGAATGCAAAATGGACGAGTGGGTTCTGGCCATTTCGATCGCATCGCCTGTTTTTGATTCCCGGCGATTCGCCCATGGGGCTGCGTCTGCCGCTTGAATCTCTGCCGATCACCGGCAACAGCGAATTGCAGGTCCATCCCCGCGACCCGTTTGCCGAGCGTGCACCGCTGCCGGGATATGCGGAGATCCGCAAGACGGCTCAGGAACGCCTTGCCGCAGAACGTCGCGCGGTCGATGAACCGCGACAGCAACAAGTGTTGCAGCGACTCGGGCTCAGTGACGATCCGGAAGAATCCAGCGAAGATTATCAATCCGATCCGCTCGCTGCCGGACATGTCGTCCGCACGGCGTTGTGCGTCGAACCGCGTGACGGGCAAATCCGCGTCTTCATGCCACCGGTCGGCACACTGGAAGATTACCTGGAACTCGTGGCGATGATCGAAGAGACCGCTGAGTCTCTGCAGACGCCGGTCATCATCGAAGGCTACCTCCCTCCGTTCGACTATCGGATGGAAATGCTGAAGGTGACACCCGATCCCGGCGTCATCGAAGTCAATGTGCATCCGGCACATGACTGGGAACAGCTGAAAGATATCACCGGGTCCGTGTATGAAGAAGCCCGGCAGTGCCGACTGGGCACCGAAAAGTTTCAGATGGACGGTCGTCACACGGGGACCGGCGGCGGAAATCATCTGGTGCTGGGTGGAGCGACACCAGCCGACAGCCCGTTTTTGAGACGCCCGGATCTGCTGTGCAGTTTTGTGGGATTCTGGAACAATCATCCGTCATTGTCGTATCTGTTTTCCAGCCTGTTCATCGGTCCGACGAGTCAGGCACCGCGGATTGATGAAGGCCGCGATGATGCAATGTACGAGCTTGAGATCGCCTTTCAGCAGGTTCCGGAACCACACTGTGGCTCGATCTCCAACTGGATGGTGGACCGTCTGTTTCGAAACCTGCTGGTGGACCTCACAGGCAATACGCATCGCGCGGAAATCTGTATCGACAAGTTGTATTCGCCGGATCATGCAGCAGGTCGCCTGGGACTGGTCGAACTCCGCGGGTTTGAGATGCCGCCGCATGTGCGGATGAGTCTCACGCAGCAGTTATTGGTGCGCTCGCTCGTGGCGATGTTCTGGCGGAAGCCGTACAACATTCCTTTGATTCACTGGCGAACGATTATTCACGATCGATTCATGCTGCCACACTATCTTTGGCAGGATCTGGCTTCTGTTGTGAACTCTCTGCGGCTGGATGGCATCGACTTTGACGTGAATTGGTTTGGAGCGCATCTGGAGTTCCGTTGTCCGCTGATCGGCACGTTCGAATACAGCGGGGTCCATGTAGAACTGCGTCAATCGCTGGAACCGTGGTACGTCATGGGAGAAGAACCTGGTGGCAGCGGCATGACGCGGTTTGTGGATTCGTCTGTCGAACGACTTCAGGTCAAAGTGACGGGTATGTTTTCGGCCTCGCTGTGTATCGCGGTGAACGGCGCGCGGATTCCGCTGCAAGCGACAGAAACGCGAGGCGAATATGTTGGCGGCGTGCGTTACCGGGCATGGCAGCCGCCAAGCTGCCTGCATCCAAACATCGGAGTTCACACGCCGCTGGTGTTTGATCTGGTCGATACCGCGAACGGTCGATCTCTGGGCGGATGTCGCTACAATGTTGAGCATCCGGGTGGTTTGAATCCGGACGGATATCCGGTCAACGCACTGGCTGCAGAAAGTCGCCGCTCCGGTCGCTTTTTCCGGATGGGTCACACGGGTGGGCTGATGCTGCCAAAGACACCAAAGATGTCGCCTGATTTTCCATGTACGCTGGATCTGCGTCGCGGCACAATTTGAAACTCCGGAATACGATGGAATGGCCACAGGATTGTCTTCGAGCGCAAGGACGGAACGAGTATTCAGCAGCCCGCCGCTCGTCTATGACGAAGTTTACGGCAGCGACGGCGCGCCGCGTGAGCATTGGGCAAAGTTACGAATGCGCTGCGGAATGTCCCGATCGGAGAATTCTCCCGCCGCAATGAGCAGGCCGACAGGATGCTCCGCGAAAACGGCGTGAGCTACCATTCGGTGGGCACGGGAGGCGATACAGCTCGTCCGTGGCGACTCGACCTGCTGCCAATGCTGATCACTGCGGCGGACTGGGCTGTCATCGCGGAAGCGCTGGCTCAGCGAGCCCGGTTGCTGAATCTTGTGATCGCCGACATCTACGGTCCACGCAGTCTCATCGACGATGGCACTCTGCCACCGGAAGTGCTGTACGCCAATCCGGAATTCCTGCGGCCATTCTGTGACATCGGTCGTTTGGATCAGCTTCCGATGTTCATGTATGGAGTGGAACTCGCGCGGTCGGCGGAGGGCCAGTGGTGGGTCATGGCCGATCGCTCAGAAGCGCCCGCTGGTCCTGGCTTCGCACTCGAGAATCGCATCGTCAGTTCGCGGACAATGCCCGCAGCGTTCAAGCAGATTCCTGTCGAACGTCTTGCCCCGTTCTTCGCACGTCTGCAGAATTCGGTTCGACGCCGGGCACCGCGTCCTGGTGATAACCCCCGAATCGTGCTGCTCTCCAGTGGACCGGGGCATCCCTACTACTTTGAAGACGTGTATTTGGCCAGATATCTGGGTTACACAATGGTTGAAGGCGGCGACCTGGCCGTGCGGAACGATGCCGTCTTTCTGAAAACACTTTCGGGTCTGGTGCCGGTCGATATCGTCCTGACCCGCGGTGCAGAATCGGGACTCGATCCTCTGGAACTTGGCGGCTATTCGGCCCACGGTGTGCCTGGGCTGCTCAACGCCATGCGATCCGGCAACGTCACCGTGACGAATACGCCAGGCTGCGGCATCGTCGGGGCTCCCGTGTTCATGGCGTTTCTGCCGCGACTCTGCCGCCGGCTGCTGGGCGAACCGCTGAAGATGCCGTCTATTTCCACGTGGTGGTGCGGCGAAGCTGACAGCCTTGCCTGCGTGATGAATCGTTTTGACCATCTGGTCGTGAAACCTGCGTTTCAAAAAAGCGGCGGCGAAGAAATCATTGTCAGCGATCTCACCGCTGAACAGCGCGAGAAACTTATTGCACGCCTGCGAGCGAATCCCTGCTTCTGGGTGGCTCAGGAAAAGGTGGCCAGGTCTGCCGTTCCGGTCTGGTCTGCGTCAGGAATTCGGTGCGGTCACGCCGCGGTTCGCGCATTTCTGGTGGAAGATGAAGAGGAATGGCATCTGATGCCGGGGGGCTTAATTCGCGTTGCGCCTGACACCGGACCGATGCAGTTATCAATCGCGGCCGGTGAAGGCAGCAAGGATCTGTGGGTCATTGCGGATGGAAAAGTCGATCCGGTGACGCTGCTGAATCCGCACGATCAGCCGACCGAACTGCGTCGCACGTCAGCGTTGTTTCCCAGTCGCGTGGCGGATAACCTGTTCTGGCTGGGAAGGTCGCTCGATTGCTGCGACTTCCTGGCACGCCTCATTCGTGCTCTGGCTGAACGCTGGCCGATGAAGGGAATGTGGACATGATCGAAGTTCGCTTCCTGGCGCGGGCGTTGAGTGAATTCGGTCAACTGGAGCCAGGCTTTGTCGTGGGCGGGCTGGAATCGCAACTGCCGTCACTGACAGAAGCTCTGCCTGACGCAGTCTATGACGCCGGTGAATTTGGCGGGCTGGCCCGAGTCGTCAATGAACTGACACGCCTGGCGTCGCTGGTCCGCGACTGGATCAGTCCCGACACATGGCATCGAATTAACGTCACAGCGGAGAAGTTCAGGACTTCGTCGGAAAAGGAATGGCGAGATATCACAGATGTCGTCAGTTCTGCCAATTCACTGGTGGGTGATATTGCGTCTGTCAGTGGCCTGGTCTTCGACGGCATGAATCGTGGTCCGTCATGGCGGTTTCTGGAACTGGGACGATGTATTGAACGCGCCAACTCGACAGCCAGATTACTGTTGTCTGCCGAATGGAAACGCGGTCCCGCGTCACCGGCACTGCTGAAGACGCTCATTGAAGTGCTGGATGTGCGAATGACGTACCGCTTTCGATATCGTGAAAACTTTCATCGTAACGCTGTGCTGGACCTGACGATCACGGACGAAACCAATCCGCGTTCGCTGGCGTTTCAACTGGATCGCATCGTGTCGCATGTGGATCGGCTGCCTGGTTTTGAAGCGCGTCCGCTGCGGTCCGATGAAATGCGAATCGTGATGCAGGCAGCGCACGCCGTGCGTATGCTGACCAGTGACGATCTTGCGGCATCGCATCCTAAAGCGGTGATTGCCGCGCTGAAGGTAGTTGACGAGAACATGACGCAGTTGTCGAACGTGCTCACGCGAAAGTATCTTGTGCATTCCGGAGTACCGCGACAGTTCACGGAATTCGGCGGGGGCAGCCCGTGAAGTACCGGATTACACACAAGACAAATTATGACAGTCATGAATCGGTATCGATCGGGCACAATCAGGCATGGCTGGAATTGCGTCCGGTGAACTGGCAGCAGGTCGATTCCTTCAATCTGCTGATCGATCCTGAACCTTCAGTTCGTACTCGGCGGATTGATTCGTTTCGGAATCCCGTGCATCAGTTTTCTTACAACGAAGGCTATCGACAGCTCACAGTGACGGCCACATCGGTCGTTACGGTCACGGATATTCCTCGCCCTGAAGCACAGCTGAGTGTGCCGTGGGATCAGGTGGCATCCGGCGTTAAACATCATGCCACAGCGGAAGATCGCGATGCGTGTGAGTTTGAATTCGCGTCACCTCGCATTTTTTGGTTCCCTGACAAACGCAGGTATGCGTTGGAATCGTTTCTGCCGGGGCGTAACATGTCAGACGCACTCAAGGATCTGACACGTCGGATTCATACGGACTTTGCGTACGACAGTCGGGCCACGACGGTGAACACGCCAGTTGATGAAGTATTTCGCCTGCGTCGCGGTGTGTGCCAGGACTTTGCGCATCTGCAGATTGCTATGCTGCGATCACTCGGGATTCCCGCGAGGTATGTCAGCGGCTATCTGCGAACCGTGCCAAAGGAAGGCGAACCGCGGCTGGTCGGAGCCGATGCAACGCATGCCTGGTTGTCCGCCTACTGCGGCAACGGTGTGTGGCTGGATGTCGATCCGACGAACAACACCATTTGTTCAACAGACCATATTACTCTCGCCTGGGGCCGTGACTACAGTGACGTGCCACCGCTCACCGGCGTTTTCATCGGCGGAGGCCAGCACCGGCTGATCGTCAATGTTGATGTATTGCCATTGGCTTAAGCTTCAATTCCCGTAGCCTGGACATTCATGTCCGAGCCATTGGCCAGCGCCTTGGCTTTGTCGAACGACTGTCACGGAACAATAATCTTTGTTTCAACAAAATTTAATGGCTGTGCGACGGACATGAATGTCCATCCTACATAAGTCCTCACATTGCGGCGTCTGCGTCTCGCAATCGTTCGTTGCGGTCAAACGCCAGCAATGCGGTAATGAGTTCTCCCATGTCACCCATCATGATTCGATCGAGTTTGTAAATCGTCAGATTACAGCGATGATCGGTCATGCGATTCTGCGGAAAATTGTACGTCCGAATTCGCTCGCTGCGGTCACCGGATCCAACAAGTGTCCGTCGATGTTCCGCGCGTTCATTCTGCAGCTTCGTTGTCTGAGCTTCCAGAATGCGGCTGCGCAGCACGCGCATCGCTTTTGCGCGGTTCTTGTGTTGACTCTTTTCATCCTGACACTTCACGACGATCCCGGTCGGCAGGTGTGTCAAACGCACGGCGCTTTCTGTCTTGTTGACCTTCTGGCCACCCGGACCGCCGGCACGCATTGTATCCACCTGCAGGTCTTCGGGGCGAATGTCGATTTTACTTCGTCGGCTTCCGGCAACACGGCCACCGTCGCGGCACTGGTATGGACACGTCCCTGAGTCTCTGTCGAAGGCACACGCTGCACACGATGCCCACCGCTCTCAAACTGCAACGAGTGAAAAGCACCTTCGCCGGTAATTGAGAAAACGACTTCCTTCAGGCCACCCAGTTCCGTTGGACTGAATTCCAGTACTTCCGTTTTCCAGTTGCGCTGTTCACAATAGGACAGATACATGTCGAAAATATCTTTGGCAAACAACGCGGCTTCATCGCCGCCCGTGCCGGCTCGAACTTCCATGATACACGCTCCGCGAGTGATGGAATCGCCGGCAGTTGCCATGTCTTCCAGTTCGACGGCCAGCTGATCGCGCTGAGCGACCAGCTGATTGAGTTCGGACTTGGCATACTCTCGCGAAGCATGGTCTTCTTCATCGTCGATCATCATCTTCGCGGCGTCGATGTCGCCTTTTAAACGATGAAATTTTCGCACGGCAGCCGCAATGCGTGCCAGTTTGCCGATTTCCTTCTGAATCTCCAGCATGCGCGAGACATTGGAGAGGACGTCGGGATCCTGCAACTGTTTTTCGAGTTCCTCATAGCGGGCCAGCTGGCGTTCAAGAACGGGAAACATGAGTGTGAGCCTGTGAACAAAACCTGTAAACCGGAAACCGTTTTGCCCGCAGGCAAAAAGAAAGGACGTGCGCAGATCCCTGCGCACGCCCTTGTCAGATTGTCAGATCACAGTCGCTACTTTGCAGTCTCTTCTTCTTTCTTGCCCCATTTGTATTTCTTCGTGAACTTTTCGACGCGACCGGCGGAATCGATGAACTTCATCTTGCCCGTATAGAACGGGTGCGATGCCGAACTGATTTCGACTTTGACGAGCGGGTATTCTGTGCCGTCGTCCCACGTTGTCTTCTCTTTCGAACGCATCGTGGAGTTGATCAGGAAACGAGTTCCTGTGGATGTGTCCATAAACACAACCGGTTGGTATTTCGGGTGAATATCTTTTTTCATCTGCTTAAACCTTCAGGCGTTTCAGCCCGCCGGTGACAAGTACACCAGCGTTCGGACTGAACCAAAATGCCACCACGGAATTCCTGGCAGCGTGACACAAACCAACCCTTTGGCTGGATAACGAAGCGGCGGAGTGTAAATCCAAAGCTG
>JBBJME010000355.1:0-6492 GCA_037719765.1 Planctomycetaceae bacterium | reverse complement strand
TAAACCCTACTCCACACTGAAACTTACGACGCGCACTTCATTTGTCGATGAACCCGATCTATTCCTGCAGCAATACAATGGTTACTGATCTTTGCGTTGGTGGTGCCGATGTGTGCGTTGCCTGCGTACCTGTGGGCTCAGGGATATCTTGCCAGAAAATCTGAGAAGAGCGACTTGGCACCTCCCTTCAATCAGCAGGAGGTCGTGAAAGTCGATGATGCAAACGCTCCCGAACCACCAAAACCTGACGAGATTCATCTGCAGGTTCCGCCAATGGATGATGTGCAACCTAAAGTTAGTCAACAGCCTGAATCAACAGCCTTGGTCGAGGATGGACTGGTAGCCTACTACGATTTTAACGGTGACACCAACGATAAGAGCGGGAATGGCAGAGATATTCTCAACGTGAAACACACATGGGTCAGCGGTGTGGACGGGCAGAAAAATGGAGCAATCCACTTCACCGACACTCCCCCATAACGGTGCCACGGTCCGAAACAACTTGCAAGAGCGAGTATTCTGTTTCAGCGTGGGCGAAACTGGATCCTAACGGCACTTACATAGATCAATGGCCATTCATCTGTGGAAAACGAGGAGTGAATTTGGAAAGTTCGTCATTTGCGTTGGGCTTAGTCCATCTGGCATCGATGCCGATACCGCTTTTCAGGAGATGGTGTCCAGAGGTTTTCGTGGTGAAATCGTTTTCGAGGACGGCACAGGCGAGGTATTTCTCATGGAAAGGCCGATTGTTTCGGACACTTGGTGTCACGTCGCCCTCACGAATTCAGCAATCGCCCACGCTTTTTTTATTGATGGAAAGCTGGTCGATTCAAAACCGCATAAATTGACGCCAGTCCAAAGCAGCATGCCAGTTGTGATTGGCGGCAATGGTTACTCTGACCTGGTGCAGACTTGGCAGGGAGATGTTGATAATTTTCGCCTATACGATCGGGCGTTAACCGGTGAAGAAATAAAGACCATCTACGATATAGAGTCAAAGTCTGTCGATCCATCAGGCCAGCTTCGGCCTAATCAAGATGGTGAAGCCGCGAGCCCGGCAAATCAGAAAAGCCCATTGTTCACTGAAGCTGATCGAGACGCACTTCTGAGCGTGGGGTGCCCACTAAAAGATGCCAACGGCGATAGTAACCACATTAACGTTCATCACGTCACGCTAACTCCTGCTGTCGCCGACGCGATTGGACATATGGACCAACTCCGAGTGCTTGGCCTGGCAAAGTCGACATTAAATAATGAACAGCTGGCTCGCATTGGTCACCGTCCTTCCGTCGAGCAACTTTGGCTTTGGGATGCAAAATTCGATGCACAAGGCTTCGTCACAATTTGTAGCAACTTCCCCAATCTCAAACTGATTGAGCTCATTGGGGTCAAACCGCCGTCAGTAGATACATTCAGGAATATTCAAAAGCTGGACAAATTGACTTCTCTAGATGTAGGTTGGTGTGGGATCAATCACGATGATCTAAAAGTGATTGTGCAGCTGCCAAAATTGGAAACTTTGCGTCTTCTGGGTACGAAGATTGTGGACAGAGAATTGCGAGTTCTGAGCGAATGCAAGACCCTGAAAACGTTGATCGTCAGTAAGGATAACTTCAAGGTTTCTAAAACAGCTTTGAAAGTGTTTAATCAGGCTGTACCAGACTGTAAACTAGATATCCGGTTGCCCGGCGACCATCATTATTAGACGTGCGTTAGCCTTTGGCAAACCCAGCGGCTCCTGATTTTCTCCAGAGACTGCTGTCGTAACAACCTCCTAAAGGAGGACTGTTTGATGACCAAATCTCTGTTCCCACTCGGGAAAATCGTTGCAACGCCAGGCGCTATCGAAGTACTGGAGAAGGCAGGCCAGTCGCCTTCGCTGTTTCTGGATCGCCACTGTTCCGGCGACTGGGGCGATTGCGACAAGGCAGACAAGGCCGAGAACGACCTGTCGGTACGCGAAGGCTTCCGCATTTTCAGCGTCTACCGCACTTCTACTGGTGTTAAGATCTGGATCATCACCGAAGCCGACCGATCCAGCACCTGCATCCTGCTCCCGGATGAGTATTGATTGACGGGCTGTCAGCACACGCAGAAGGCAACTTGATTGCTGCCGCCGATGCCTGGGCAGATCGGGCGTACGTGCTTTTCGGAGACGCTGTCGCTACAGGACTGCCCACTTCCCGCCTGTTTGCTGAGATTCACCGCAGCAATATGACGAAGGAACCGGATCCGAACGGAACCGGCAAGGCGGTCAAGGGACCGGCGTATCAACAGCCCAATGTTCAGAACGCACTCGATTCTGCGTCTGGGATTCCGCTACCGCAACAACCCGACACCGAGAGCCAAACACGAGGACCCGATGAGCACAAGCTACCGATGCAAACCCGTCCTACCATGGAAGACCTTGCTCGACGGTCTTGAGACCGCAGGGCTAAAGATCGAACTGTCCGCCGAGGACTCTAACGAGACCCGCAAAGTCCTCCGCGATCCCGACAGCGGCCACTACTGCATGCCTCAACGGGCGATGGCAGCGACGCGGCCTTCGAACGGTACGGCAGCAACAACGTACAATACTTCATCGAAAAGTTCGAAGCCGCTTTTGGCATCCGAATGGTTAGCGAGCATGACGACGATTTTTGGAACGTAGAGGCGTCGGAGCTTGAACCGGGGGAATCGATGAAAGACCCGGCTACTGGCTCGATCATCTTCCGATTCCCGGAGCCGCCAGAACAGCAGGATAAGTGACAGCGACCGCTTCACAACGACGAAAGGGCATCACGATGAGAAGTTCTTTCTAAGGCTCTTTTGCCGCCCTGTGGTCGCGAGCCGAGCCGAAAGCAACCGTTCGACTGGCTTCCTGGGCATGCGCCGGACCGAAACAGCCACACAACTATTCCAAAAGGTTTCGACACCATTTACATTCTGAAATGTTCGTCGTCGAGATATTTGAGACGCGAGTCGGAGCGATATTCCGATGTGTTTCACACACAGATTCCAAAATGGTCCTTTCGGAATACTCCGCAAGCGTTTTCCATACCGTGGGCCTCAGTGCCCAAAACATGATTCTCGACAGCTCCAATCAGTCAATTGAAACGATGGAGAATCGGCGATGGAAAATTGACTCGGTAATTCCAACACTTTGCCAACCTCGCGAGCAGTTTCGCCAGGGAATAATAGCAGGTCCAATTACCGGACCATTTAAGGCAAGAGTGAAGGATAGATCGTCATGGAAACCGCTCGTAAATCGACGAAGAAGGCAGCAGGCTCAAAGAGTGCAAACTACTCGGCAAGTGAGTCGCCGCAGAGAATTGTGAAGTTTCGCTGGCATGATGAAGCTCGTGTCCTCTTGGAAATCGGCACTCCGCCACTTGTGCTTCTCGTCGGTGATCCCGGCGTTGGAAAAACGACCTTCGCTCGGCATGTGGCTGCCGATATGACGGGCCAGGAGCCTCTTGTTCTCAGTGGCTCGCCGGAGATTGAGCAAAGCCATCTCTTCGGCCGCTGGACACTTACGGGAAACGAAACACGATTTATTGACGGGCCACTTCCGCTGGCTCTCAAGTCCGGCCGTTGGTTGATCGCGGAAGAGTTCTCCCTGATTCCACTTGAGGTGCGGGCCTTGCTGCTTCCGCTCCGCGATCAGGCTGAGATCACAAATCCGATGACGGGCGACGTGCTGGAAATCCCGGCCAAATTCCGGCTCGTCTGTACGTCAAATTCTGAGAGTTTGACGTGTCGCAAGAATGCCGGGATTTCAAAGGTCCTCTACGACGGGTTTTACGTGCTCGAATGCGGAGAACTCAGCAACGCTCACGTTCTTGAACTGCTGCAGTTTCATTTTCCACAATGTGCGAATGAACGTCGCAACCGCGTCCTGGAACTGTGGAACGAATACCGTGATTTCAGCAGCAAGGGCTCCAGCGGAAAAAGTCATCTGAGTTACCGTGCTGCCGACCATCTCATGCGATTGCTGCAGGCCGGACTCAGTGAGGACCGTGCGGTGCAAATTGCACTTGTCAACAAGTTCCTGCCAAGTGACGCTGATCTGTTCAGTGCCGCTCAGTTGAAGAACTCGATCAGCGAATGATCGCACTCGCGTGCGGATGCCGAAAAACTCTTTTCGCATCTCGGCGGAGCGTGATGAACGCATTGTACTCCTTACGCTCCGCCGTGAGGTTTCTCCTTACATCAAACAGGACCATTTCAATGATGACCCAACAAGAACTCCAGTTGAAACGTTTTTCCACGCGAACATTGAACATGCTCGCCACGATTTTTGGTGGTTATGGTGACGCTCGTGTGATTCTTTCGGATCGAGCCACAAATCCCCTTACCGTGGCACTTGGCAGCCGCACGATTATTCTAAACCCTGATCGGTCCGGGCTCTATGACCTTGCATTGGGCGCAGTTTTGCTCAAGCATCGGCCACTTCTGTCGAAAGGACCAACAGACGCAACGCGACTCGACCGCTGGCTGAATCTCAAGGCTCAAAACGTGCTTGGCCGTGAAGCACAGCAGGAGTTGCAATCCCGTTTTGGCCGCGTCGACCGCCTGCCAGGGCAATGCCGCCCCGGCAGCAGTCTGGAGGGTCTGAAACTGGTCGAAAAGTGCGTCGAATGGGACGCCTTGAAAAAGTCATCGAGATCCGCGATGGAACCTCCGACATTCGGGGCTGCCACTCGCATGTCACTTGGAGCAGGCATCGTGCCGGAACTCGAAATCACAGGTGCGGAAGACGACTTCAATTGGATTGTTGAGTCGCTGGAAGATGGCTCGCTGCCGACCGAGACGTTGCCACATCTTGAGGAACTTCCTTTTGTCCGAATACCGTTGCGGATCGAATCTGCCGAGAGATTTCCGCTGCTGGAAGAATGGGACGAGCAACTTTCTGATGCGGGAAACAAGGAATCGATCGAGGGGCTGATGAAATGCCACCGCGACAAAGCCGTGGTCCGTGAACGACGTCGCAACTCGGGACGCCACTCATTCTCGGGAGTTCATCTGGATCCAAATCGACTCACCGAATCCATCATCAATGCCCGCGTTGGTCTCACAACACCGATCTTTCGTCAACCAGCAACGGTTTTGGAACCCGTCTTCGATCCGGACCAATTCCTGACCGTCCTGAGCTTCGATTTGAACGACCTGCGAGACCTTTCATGGACCGGAAACCGAAGTTCGGTCCTGAGATTTCTCGCCCTGTTGCTGACGTGTTATCATCGGCTGGGAGTTCACCTGATCGTGCAGGGAACAGCCGATCAGACAATCACTTTGTCAAACGGGAAAACGGTTTGCCTGCACTTCACATCGACGTTGAAATCCGTCACTGATTCGTACGAAGACGTCCTGTTGCCCCGGCTGGCATTCCTGATGCAAAAACCACAACAACTCCCCGGTGAATCAGGTTGCTTTCACGCTGCTGCTGCGGAAGACATCCAAGCTTCCTTCTACGCCGAAGCTGCCTCAGGAGACTATTCTTTTTTCACCCAAGTCTGGTGGGCCCGACATCTGCTTTCGTCCAGCTCACCCTCACTGCAATGCCCCAGCTTCCTCCAACGCTCCGCCGATCACGTCGATTTCGTGATGGCTGAACTCGAACGCGACCTCAGCGACGGAACGCTGGACACAGCCGGCTGCTTCCTGCCACGAGAACTCAAACAACTCGGCCAGAACGGAGGGTATTTACAAGGAGTGAAATTCTGATGATGCATTGCGAAGAATGTCTTTCGGCCATTTCAGTCGTCCATCAATACGAAGGCCAGCGTGCACTTTGGGACAATTTAGTAAAATGGGCAGTTGCGCCACAGCCGCCCTTTGAGTATACCTCCGCAGCATACGAATTGTCATCGCATGTTACGGAGAGAAACTCTGGCTACCGTCAGATGTTAGTATTGGGCTTCAGGAAATTGTTTGTCATTTTGATGAGTTAGAAGACCACCGATCGACGGTCAACCGATTGCATCCGCCGCCGTTTACAGCCGCTTTCTGAATTCGGATTTGAGATTCACGTCACGGTTGCCTTCATGGTCTCGATGGTCGGACTGTCGATGGACAAAGTCTGTACGCTGCTGAGATTTTTCTGGGAACTGGAACTGTCGAAGTCTCAGGTTGATGCCTTGCTGAACCAGTTGTCGCGGCAGTGGGAGCATGAATTTGAATCGCTGTGTCTATTGATCGCGGTCAGCGCCGTGGTGCATGCCGACGAAATCAGTTGGAACCTGAATTCGGTGCGGGCATTTCTGTCCGAGAAGGCACGCGTGCTGGTGTTTGGCTGTTGAAAAGATTGCGACACGCTTGCTCAGCTTATTCCCAAAGACAGCTTTGCCGGCACGCTTGTGAGCGACGATGTCGTGCGATGAAGAATTATTCACGTTTGTGCTTCATCCGGGAGTTGACCCTACAAACAATGGAGCCGAACGCGGGCTTCGCGGTGCAGCTCAGGACCGCCGAACCGGTCGCACGAGTAAAACTCTTCGGGGTGCTCAGCGG
>JBBJME010000354.1:0-6503 GCA_037719765.1 Planctomycetaceae bacterium | reverse complement strand
GCAAGGCATCATTCTGGGGCACGCGGATTATAAAGCGAGCCGGAATGTCCATCCTGAATTTGAAGTGACGAGTCATCGCTCACATTGCTCGTACCAGACCGAACGTCGGAATCAACGTAAGCATGTCTCAATTTGCCGTCATCCTCCCCGCGGCCGGTCAAAGCAGTCGATTCCGCGGATTTCAACGAAAAAAGCCGTTTGTAGAACTAAAAGGCCGTCCGGTCTGGCTGCGCACGGCTGAGCATTTCCTGAACAGGCCCGATGTGAGTCAGACGATTCTGGTCGTGGCTCCTGAAGACCTGGAATGGTTTCGCGAAACTTTTAAAGCCAATTTGGCCTTCCTGGACATCACTGTCGTCGCTGGCGGAAAATCCCGCGGGGAGAGTGTCAATAACGGGATTTCCGCCATCGAAAAGCCCGTGGAATTCATTGCCGTGCATGATGCTGCCAGACCCCTCCTCACGGCAAAATGGATCGATCAGATCTTCGCCGCCGCACAGATGCATCAGGCTGCGATCCCAGGATTGAAGATCAGCAGCACCGTGAAGCGAGTCGGCAGTGATGCCGTGATTTCTGCGACCTTAGATCGCACAGGGCTTGTGCAGGCCCAAACGCCACAGGTCTTTGCCACTGGACTGCTTCGGAAGGCATTTGCCAGTTGCCGAGATCTCGCTGCGGCAACCGATGAAGCATCGCTGGTGGAAGCGATTTCGCAGCCGGTGCATGTGATCGATGGCTGGCCCATGAACATCAAAATCACCACCAACGAAGACTTCCGGCTTGCGGAACTGTTTCTCAACTCGCTGCCGAAACACGGCCGACTCGGTGACCTGCACCCGTTTGCAGATGATCTGCTCGGATAGTGCCGCTCTCAAAAAGGCCGAGCGAAACCGCGATTGGAGCCCGTCCGCCATTCCAGTTTCTGAGACGAAATGCCACGGGTTTTTCGCGCTTCCTGGACAAATGCCAATCCATAGAAATCGACGCAATTCCAGGTGAGTTGAGGCGATCCCTTCGGCTAGTATCAGCCGTGCTCGGCATCTACCAATCCGCAGACAGTATCCCGCCCGCTGAAATCTTCCTACGGAGGCTTCCGTGTCAAACCAGGTCGAACAAGCCAGTCCGTCCCACCCTGAAAAAACAAATCCTCCAGAGATCTCCTCAGAAACGACAGATCGTGAATGGGGAACGCGCGTGTTCCTTGGATTTTTGTTTCTGATTGCGTGTGCCTACGCCACGATGCTGATTTATCACGTGTCACGTCCGCCAGGCACTGTTGCCGAGGATGATGGGATTCTGGAACAGTGCCGCCAGATCTGTCTGCGCTACGGACTTGTGTCCTCTGGAAACGTGCGAAAAGATGCTGAAGCGTACCTGCATGTGGTTCAGAAGCAGAATCTGACCGAAGGGCTGTCGCAGATTCTTTCCGAACCCGCGTTTCGCCCCGCACCGACCCAGGAACATCCGTTGCTGAATCAGGCTGCGCCGGCATTTGCGTTACCCGATGATGCGGGCAAAACTCAATTGCTGAGTACTCTCGGCAAGGATCGGCCGGTCCTGGTTGTATTTTATCTTGGCTATGGATGCAGTCATTGCGTCGCGCAGTTGATCGCGCTCGAAAATGATCTTCACTACTTTCGTGAACTGGACGCTGACATTGTGGCAATCAGTTCTGATGAGTCGGCACACACGGCCGAACGTTTTGAGGAATACGGTCGCTTTCATTTTCCGGTGCTGGCAGATGTCGATAAGACCGTAGCACAGGCATGGAATGTGTACCAGCCAGAGTCCGGAGATCAGTCTGAATTCAGCAGGCACGGAACGTTTGTCGTCGATCGCACGGGCCGTGTCGTGTGGGCAGAAATGGGGGCCGAGCCATTCCTCGACAACAAGTCGCTGCTTCATATCATTGCGCGTGCACAGGGCCTGCTGACATCTGAGCAGCCTGCGGAGTTGGCGACAACCCGCTGAGGCTCCTATTCACTCCATTGCAAGAAGGAAACCTGAAGACGCAACTCCAGTGCAGCTGAATTCTTAAAATGCAGTTGCTGAACTTCTGGAGACCTTCTCGTTTCTCCAATTGAGGATGTCTGTTGCAGTCATCTTCAAAACGCCTCGGCGATGGCAATGCGGTGAAAACACTGCGGCTCGATCGGGACTGTTCTACGAAACAGGAAGACATAAAATTTGTTTGTTGACGGGTTTACGCAAAGTCGTACACTCATCTCATGCAGCGATATGAAATCACTCCTGAATTTCAGAAGATCCTCAAGACGGCGTTTCGGCTGGCAGAAGAAGTATCTGCTTCGGCATTGCTGATCCTGGCGGACCGTCCGTATGACTTCGCATCGATGAAGCGGGATTCCAGTGGATTTCGGCTGATTGTCGCATCGGATAAGAAGGACGTTCAGGAAGCGATTCGGCTCGACGATGTTGATATTGTCGAGATCCAGCAGGAACCGCAGTCACGCCATATCCAGGTTTCTCAGATACTGCTGGAGGCAATGGCGGATGAACTGCTGCAAACCGGCGATGTGGCGGTGGTCGTCTATTCGATCTATGAAAAGGATGGATGCGATACAGTCAGCGTCGTGCGGCTCGCCGAACAGCTCGCCCGGCTGACGTCACGCGACCTGCAGCGGCTGGAAACCAAGGTGCCCCTGGAAACACTGCGCACCGTGGTGGATCTCGCTTGCGAAATTGGCCGCGAAGGCCGTGAAGGAAAACCGGTCGGCACTCTGTTCGTCGTCGGCAACCATCGTAAAGTCATGGAGCTTTCGACGGAACAGGTTCACGATCCGTTTCGCGGTTACCCAAAAACAGAACGTGCCATTCGCAATCCGCGCGTGCGGGAAAGTATTAAAGAGCTGGCTCAGATCGACGGGGCCTTTGTGATCTCGTCCGACGGACTTGCGATTTCGGCCGGACGACATCTGCGTGCTTCAGCGGATGGTCTGACTTTGTCCAAGGGCCTTGGTTCGCGCCATTGGGCCGCAGCCGATATTTCAAAGGCCACCGGGGCAATTGCGATCGCCGTTTCTGAATCGACCGGCACTGTCCGTGTCTTTCAGGACGGGGTCATCGTGCTTCGCATTGAACCCATGCGAAACGCTATGAAATGGACAGATGGCTCGGGCGATGCAATTGGTGAGTGACATGATTCGAGACGTTGATGAAGACATTGGGATTCCCAGTTCAGAACGCGGCCAGCCTGCGTGGGCTTTGGCGAAGCTGTTCCCCGCCCAGGGTGCGTGGTCTGAAGATGACTACTTTCGCCTTGAGACCGAACATTTTGTCGAGCTGGTCGATGGATGTATTGAGGTTCTGCCAATGCCGACCTGGTTGCACCAGAGAATTGTGCGGTGGTTGTCACGGCGTTTCGAGGACTGGACCAACCTGCACAACCACGGTGAAGTCCTGTTCGCTCCGCTTCCTCTGAAGCTGTTCGCCGGCACGATTCGCGAACCCGATGTTCTGATTGTGCAGCGCGGCGAACAGAATGTGCGTCTGCAGAAATATCCTACTTCGGCATTGCTGGTGGTGGAAGTCGTCAGCGACGGAAAGACATCGCGAAATCGCGACCTGATCGCTAAGCGTCATGACTACGCTAAGGCAGGCATTGCAGAGTACTGGATTGTCGATCCGATCGAAAGAATCATCACAGTGCTGGCACTCGATGGTGATGAGTACCGGGAACACGGTCGCTTCGTCGGCGACCAGATTGCATCGTCGCTTCTATTGACTGACTTCACGATCAGCACGAATGACGTATGGGCATTGGAACGTGATGCTTGATCGCTTCGAGCGGCACGGGGAAAGCATCGAATCGCGATGGTCAGCGCACGAGTAATCCCGTCTGCAGTCCGATCACAGCCAGCCTGGACGTTTGGGCTACACCGTCGCCAGCAACTCGCGGGTTTCCTGGCGAGTGCGGTAGCGGCGGGAACTGTCCTTTGATCGATGTTCGTCAATTCGCTGAGGCTGACCGGCAACCACGCTGAACAGCTTCATGAAATCCTTCACAAGACGACATCAGATCTCAGCCGAGATTCCCATCCGATCAAACAATGGAGCGAACTGCTTCGGCGTCGAACTTCGCTTGCCCGAACGAGTCTGGCGAACCTTGCGATTCATGACATGCACAATTGCGATTTCATCCGCCGCAAACACCTCCAGACGCGCCAATCGAGCTATGATAAGCCACCTTTCCTCAACAACCCAATAGCCCCACAATTGCCCAGGATTCTGCCAACCATCCGCCACCTGCCAACAAAGTGCTGTGTCCCCGCTAGATGCCCCCATCGACAGCTACCACCTGAAGTCCGAAGCACCTTCGGAGTTTCGCGGCGACTTTCGCCAAATTCATACGAACGTGCCTGGGTTCGACGTTTGCGAACTAATGCCGCTGCAGGCGAAGATTGCCGACAAGCTGGCTGTGGTTCGCAGCCTGCAGACGGTCGACCTGAACCATAACCTCCACGAAGTGACTACTGGCTTCACCTTCGACCAAAACCGGCCCGCCTTCGGGTCTGTCGTAAGCCGGCTCCGGCCATCCGCACACCTGCCGAGCTATGTGAGCTTCCTTGAAGTACCGGCCGGCACCCCGAACGTGACCGCGGAAGCTCCGTCTTACCTTGGAGCCCAGCACCGGCCATTCCGCCCCCAGACAGAGGGTCTGGCTGACTTCAGCCGTCATCCTGGCATCCCCCTGGCACGACTGGAAGATCGCAAATTCCTCCGCCATGCATTCGACGAATTCCGCCGTGAAATGTATGTCAAGAGTGAGGCAGGGACCTTTGACGAGTACACCGGCCGTGCATTGGAGATCATTTCCTCGGGAAAAGCCGGCGCCGCTTTTGACCTGAGCCAGGAACCGGATCACGTACTTCAGAAGTATGGCGGGGTTGAGCCATACCTGGCGTTCGATGGTGCGAAGGACGTGCAGGGTTGGCCCTCAAAACATCCTGGCGACGCTCTATCACCTTCTCGGCATCGATTCCGCCCTGACATTCTCCACCAGCGCCGGCCGACCCATGTACGTGCTCGACGAGCGCGAGCCAGTGACTGAGCTGCTGTGAGCGAGGTTAACTCGAACAGTTTAAATAGCCGCCAGACGCGCCGACCAACAGTGTATGCGGAGAACGGGCACCTTCCGCCAAGACGTTGTATGACTGACACTCCAAGTTGAATTGCCGCAGCAGCTTACGGAAAACACCTCCATCCGTGGGCGGCGAGCCTTGTTACGAAGAGAGTCCCTTTCGGGGAGGCAGCGGTCGTTCATCGATCACTCTGGTCGAAGACCAATCACTGCGGCACACCGCCGCCGCCTGCTTGCCTTCAATCGCAGCCTCTTGAAAACGTCGGAGACTCCTTCCGTATGGGGAAGGCCGGAGATTCCTGGAGCTGAACGCAACATGAACATCCTCGCCCCAATGCCTTGCCGTGACTTGTGACTTTGGGTCGCGCAGACTCTGGAAGTTACCACAGTGTTGCGAAGATTCAGTGAGACGGAATAGGAAGTGCTGTGTCGTTCGATCGCACGCACTCGGTTTCCTCGTCTGTGTTGAGGGGTCGGCTGCACGACTGTGAATTTACTTTTTGAAATACTCTGGAGTTACCCCGATGAATTTGACCGACCCGCCCGTCAATGACCAAGACCAAATTAGCCAGTGTACCTTTGGTGCAATGCCATCTGAGAAGACAAGAGATGACTCAAACCAGCATGACAATCACCATGCAAACTCGCTAGGCCGCCGCGGCTTCATTCGCGGGACCGGAGCACTGTTGGGTACTGCCGCAGCCGGAGCGGCTGCTGTCTTGGGGTCCGCGGAAGATGCCGTTGCTCACAACCCAGCGGGGCGAGGTCACTTTTTCAGAAATCAATTGCAGCTCGTCCAGCGGCATGAAAATGCTCACGTAAGATTCCTTGTGGGGGCCCTCGGAGCGGCGGCGCGTCCGAAACCAACATTTCGAAATCTGCAGCAGCGGAACCTGGACGCTTTTTTGGACGTATCCCGTGCGCTGGAAAATACTGGAGTCGGTGCCTATTTGGGCGCAGTGCCAATTCTGTTAAGTAAGGCCTACCTGGCCGCTGCCGGTTCCATTGCTCTGATTGAAGGCCGTCACGCAGGATTCTTTAATACGATTGAATCGCGTCCGATGACGGAGAATGCATTCGGACAGGAATTGGATTTTGAACGCGCGTTCACTGTCCAGGAAGTCGTGGCTAATGCCAGCCCGTTTATCGCAAGCCTGAATGGCGGGCCTCCGCTGACTTTTAGTTCGACGCCGTCACCAGAAAACGACATAGCGATTCTCAACTTCGCTCTGGCTCTTGAGTACCTCGAAGCGGAATTCTACAACATCAACGTCCCGCGTTACGGTCGCTGATCATATGTGGCGGTGAAACCGCAGCGGCCAGTGGATGTTCACGAGCGTCTGGCCGCACGGGTGGAGGAAGGCTGGTTCAGCAGCAAGGCTGCGTGCGGCCATCTGACTGTGCG
>JBBJME010000118.1:0-20576 GCA_037719765.1 Planctomycetaceae bacterium | reverse complement strand
TCGAAGTCTTCGGCTTGGTGATATCACTGGATGGCGGTTTCGACGATGTTGATGAGTCTTTTGTCGCTTTGGCCAGCGCCAGTTTCAGTTCAGCGACCTCCTGTCTCAACGCAGCGATCTCTGCCGATTGCTTCGCTACCAGCTTCTGAAGATCCTCAATGATCTTGTCTCTCGAATCCATGTCCGGACGCTAACAAATTTCCTCAAATTGACCCAAGAGCAATTTGATCCCGTGAACGGTTACGACGATGCGTTGTTGGATGCGAATGAAACTGATGCGTGCGACGGCAGACTGCCGTCGATCATCAATCTTCCGAATGAAGCAGCGCGCATTTCAGACAGGAAGATATTGTCGGCACTCGACCATGTCGAGACAGAAGTCGAATCAAAACTCTCCGACAACGTTGCCTTCGCTCATGTCGCAGATGGATTGCCAGACGCCGTAGGTTGCTCGGCGGGCAGCGGTGTCGGAGAAATCGGGAAGTGCGTCCCAGTTTGCGGGGTTGCCGCTGTCGATGTTCTCGCTGATGAAGCGGACGGAACCGTCCATCATAAGAACCTGAATACCGCCGGTATGCGAGCTTGACATAAGGTGATAGCAGTAATTGCCTCGCCCTGGATCGCCGCCGATTTTGCATTGATTTGGACGATAGTAAGCACTGCTCATTGTTTGCCCGACAGATAAGCAAAGTCCCCAAAAGCAGCGGGCTTGAGCATCAAACAGCCACGGATTTGCGTTTGAAAACCCATGACGTTCTCCGACGAATACAGTGTTGGAGGATCCGTCAACAACATCACGTAATCGCGTATTTGAATTGATGCCAAGTGGCCCTACGCCAACATGAAAAGCGGCAAATCCCGGCGCACCAAAGCTTCGATTTTCGGAAATCTCCTGGGGCCATCTAAGATTCTTCTGGAGCCCGGGAAAGACGCCCGTACCATTCAGGCCATAGTTACCAACGTAACTCGAAACTGCGATTTCTGTCCACGCGGTCAAGAATCCTTCGCGACCATCGTCATCCTTGTCAGGGCGAGAGTCAGTTGGACAACGAAACGTCGTCAGCGATGTCCCAAGCAACCGCTCGTTTTCATTAAACTCAATGATATTTCCTGGGTACACGATCGCTGCAGGCGTGTCGAAGCGAAATTTACTATAGAGAGACTGCTGCTCCAGGAACGGCAAAAGATAAATGCCCCAGGAGAATCCCACCGTGTAGTCGCGCCCCGCAATATATGGATTTTCCAGCCCCATGGACCCCATCGGAAAGCACTGATGCACGTCATGGTAGTTGTGAAACGCAAGTCCGATCTGTTTAAGATTGTTTCGACATTGAGTTCTCCGAGCGGCTTCGCGAACGGCCTGCACGGCCGGGAGCAGTAATGCGATCAGTAATGCGATGATGGCAATCACGACGAGGAGTTCAATCAGTGTGAAACCGCGGACAGTTCGAGTTCGCATAACGTTTCTCCTGGACTCAGAGTTGGGTCATCGACTTGCAGCAGTTGAAGTGCCGGGCGATCTACGGGCACACATAGAATGCCACTGCAACAGGCATTCGGGTTGAAGGAAGATGTCAATCGAGCCCGCACTTCGCTGGTTTCAGTCCATCGGCCTTCAACACGCAGACAGCGAAATGGATGTGATCAGTAAACCACCCGTCGCAGTGTTCGTCAATCGCTCGCCGGAGGAAATATTTGTTAAACTGCAATGTGATCAAAGTTTACAAATTGCTTCATGCGGGAAGTTGAATAACTGCGCTTGTCGAGTAGATTTGCCGCCCTCATCTACGGAGCCACTTGATCGCTCCCTCTGATTGACCGCTGACTCGTGTACGTCTTTTGCTTTCGCTTTCACGCTTTGAAAGGCAGACGATCATGGTGTTGTCCGCATGGCTGTCGCAAGTTCTTCAGCAGTTCTCTTCGCGACGCAGCAATCCGTTGGGACGGCGTGCAAAGACTCTTCCTCGAACGAGACTTGTTCAAACTTCACAAGTGACCGAGTCGCTTGAGACTCGCACCCTGTTGAGCAATGTCACAGTCGGCAATGTCAATGAAGGCAGTAGTCTGACGATTACGTTTCCTGCCAATACTTATGTGGGCAGCATTCAGATTTTGACGGCATCGTCTCCGTCTGCAGACTACTCGGACTTCGGATCTCAAACAATCTCCTCGACCTCCACGGCAACAACAGTCACGATCGTCACGAATCAGGACAACGTTGATGAATACGACGAGAACTTCATAGTTCGCATCTCGGGCACAACAGGTTCAGGGTCAGGCTCAGGGTCTTACTCGCCTCCAACTCCGTTCAGCAACGACTACTACGGCGTGATTATCGATGATGACGCAGCACCTGTATTGCGAATTCAGCGCCTCGACACGAGCGGCAACCTCCTGTCCGACAATATCGTGCCGGAAACAGGGTACCCAAGCACAGCACGTTTTCGAGTAATCGCCGACCATCCGACGGCCAAGCCTGCATCAATGAATTGGTCGACGGTCAACGGTACGGCCACAGGCACGACCCTGTCGTCATTTGATGTCAATCAATACGACCAGGACTTCAGACTGTTGACCGGTCAGACACTCACCCTGAATCCCTGGACATACAGTTCCTCCACGGAGTGGATATTCCGGTTGGCGAGTTTGCAGTGCCAATCAATAATGATCGCTGGTATGAAGGCCAAGAGACTTTCAGCATCAATATGACCGCAACACTTGCGTCGGTGCAATCAACATCCGTGACGGTAACGATTGACGATCAGGAAGACGTGCCTGTTGTTTATGTTCAGGACCAACAATCTGTTGCGGAAAACGTGGCTGGAGGGAATGTTGTCGTCCCAATCACATTGTCGAATCCTAGTCGATTTCTGGTGAGTGTGAATTACGCCACCTCCGATGGCAAAGCAGCGGCGGGACAGGATTACTCCGCGACGAACGGAACATCGAGTTTTGCGGTGGGTACTACGGGGGCAAATATCCTGGTTCCAATTCTCAATGACACTACGTTTCTCCCTGGACCGCGCCAAGAATGGGCGCCTCCCGAAGATTTCTTTGTGACTCTTACTGGTCCAGTGAGTGGACGACTCACGTCCCAAGTCATTCCATATCAATATTACACGTCAAATTGGAACGGAGCGGGCACAGACAAAGAGACAGTCATTATAAATGACGAGCAGGCATTTCCGATGCCTACTACCACTCTAATTGGAACCCCGACGGAAGGCGGTGGCTCTGTTACGCTTAGAATCTCGCGATTGGGCACCTACGCCTTTGAAGCTCCCACGACGCTGAAATACACAGCCTACTGGAATTTCTACGATCAATCTGCATGGCAGTGGCATGGCGGTACGGAGCACGTTGAAGTTTGTGGGTCCACATTTACTGCGCCGCCAATTGCTCAGAGACTGCTGAAAGCAGGCCAGGTGACTTTCCTTCCGAACGGGCAACTGCAGTTTGACGAAGACATCTCTAATCTTCTGGCGAATGGCCTTAGAGATCCGCAGCGATATCTGACAATTGACTTTCAATGGGACCTGCCTCCAAATTCGAACGACTACTATTACTATCCAAATCCGCCATCGATCGTCGCAGACATCGCAGATGACGTCCCCTTGCCGACCCTTATCGGCATGACAATGTCGCCTGCGACTGTTTATGAAAACGGGATCAATCCGACTGCCGCTCTGCCAAACCGGACTTTCGGCACCGTCACATTGAGTGGTGCGTGGTCCGTACCGCAGACTGTGTACCTCTCCGTCACTGGTACAGGTGCGACAGCAGCTGACGTGACGATGCCGAATTCAATCATCATCACGCCTGGAACTACGGTTGGTCAATTTGAAGTTAATGCAGTTCACGACTATGTGCAAACAACAGCGGAAGGGAATGAGATCCTGACAGTCCAGGCGTATCCAGGATGGGGTGGTTCATCCGTAAGCGCATCCGTCACGATTGTGGACGCAACTGTTGATCCGCCGAGCACAATTCCGCCGACATACGTTGTTCCGAGCGCCGCGGGATTTCAAATCCCGGACGATCTTGTTGCCGGGGAGGTTGTCGCAGGATTTGAGGTGAGGAATGGCAGTTTCTCTGGATCACCCGTGACGACAAACGGACCGTTCGCACTCAGTGGAAACGCAATCGTTTATACTGGTGCGCAGCCGCTCATTTCCGGGCAATCGTTTGCGTTTTCGATTAATCCATCAAGCACAAATGGACTGGACTACGGCGCGTCGTATTCGTTCACTGTCATCCAGGGGGATTTCCAACCGATCATTCTCGGGCCGACGCAATTCACGGTTGTGGAAGGTGCCGGGGCACTTGCAACTGTGGGCAGCGTTGCTGCCACTGATCCCGATGGCCAGTCGGTGAAGTTCGGCTTAATCAATCCGGGTGGCACCTTGCCATTCACAATCAACGCTGACAACGGGTTGATTCAAACCACGAGCAGTTTCAATGTTCCTGCTGGAACTTCTTACACGTTGGACCTTGGATTTGGCACCGTTGTTGTGGATGTCCTGGCCGTCGATCAAGAGCGGAACACCGCACCGATTGCTCTTCCGGATACCGCATTTCTGTCAAACTCAAACCAGTTATTCATTGACGTGCTGTCGAATGACTTTGATCCGGAAGGCGGCATTCTTTCCCAATTGCAGATTCTGAATGCGCCGGTGTTCGGTACTGCCGTTATTTTCACAAATGCCAGCGGCGTTCAGGGGATTCTTTACACGCCCGGCACCAATCTGTCGGCGACTGAAACATTTACGTACCAAATTCAGGACGACCTGGGCAACACAGGCGTCGGTGCCGTAACTGTGCGAAGTACGGCTCAACATGGAAAAGTGCTCGTCGAGTTCAACGCTGAGAATGCGTTTTCGGCGCAGCCCTATCTGGTTTCTGGATTCTCTCAGGATCCTGGCTCGATTGACTATGCGACCCCAGTCAGGTCCTACACAGGAGGACTTCACAGCGCACTCGCCATGCTCAAGAATCTCGGCTATTCGTGGGATACGACTCCGACGATTACGGCATCATCCATCGTTGGTGCCGACATAATAGTGCAGGCGGGGATACCACTGGGCTTTGCCTCAGGTGGTACGGGATTTCCAACGAGACTCGCCACCGCAGTCTATTCTGCATCATTGTGGCAGACCGCAATGGCAGGGGTTTATCTGAACGACGAACACCCTGCATCGCAAGCAAGCGGCGCTCGATACCAAGGCCAAAAGGCCGAATATTCTGTCTCCAGTCCGCTACTGGACGATGTTGATCGGATTCGGATTCCCTCGTACTTTGGAATCGAAGGACCAGGGACGGTTTTGTTCCAAGGTACCTTTGTGGGTGGTTGCGACTACGTCGAATCGTTTCCTGTCGTAATCGCGAACGGAACCGCGGGCAACGCCGTCATTGTTGCGGGAAGCCCCGATATCTTCAGTGATCAAGGAATTGTCGGAGGGAATCCGTCATACACCAATAATCCCGATCCAAATTACGACAACGATACTGCCAAGTTGTGGACGAATACGATTTCATGGCTTTCCAGTGGTGCCTCCGGAGGCAATTCAGCGATTCTGGAATCCTACCACTTTACCGTCCCGAAATATGCCTCGGCTGGAGCGGTCATTGGTGTACTGCCGTTCGTGTCGGGGCGAACCTACGTTCCGGTGAACTGGAACGGTTTCAGCTATAACGCTGCGACTCGCGAAATTACGATCACCAACGCCGCTTTGCTGACGGCAGGCAACCGTTTTGATTTGCCAATCGAAATCCGCGATGGAGCGATCGTTGTCGGATCAGCGACCGCGACAGTCGTTGTCACGTGGCCAAATCGAGCGCCAACGATCAGCGTCCCTGGGCCATTGAGCATCTTCGAAAATAGTCTGCCCGGCACAGTGGTAGGACAGCTTTCGGTTTCCGATCCGGACGGCGGGACGCATACCTGGCAGATTGTCGGCGGAAATGCATCGGGGGCGTTCCAGATCGACAACACGGGTCGAATTACTGTCGCCGCCACCGCCCCGCTGGACTTCGAAGTCACGCCAAATTTCACGCTGCAGGTCAAGGCCACGGATCAGGTCACCTGGAATCCACTGTCTGACACAAAGAATGTCACAGTTCAGCTTCAGAATATTGTGATTGAGATCAATACATCGTCGCTCACCAGTGTTGCCGAAAACAGTCAGACCGGGACAGTCGTCGGAACGCTCTCTCCCAAAGACTGGAATGGCAGTGGGCCACTTCTTTACTCAATTCGCTCAGTCGTTGACGGAAAAGGCGTTTCCCGTTCTCCATCGCTGTTTTCGATTGTGCCGACAGGCAATCTGACCGCGAGCATGGAGGTTTAGGATATCACATCACTCGACTACGAAGCTCTTTTTCCAGACAACTATGTCGATCTGATTTTCGACGTGGAGAATACCGCAGGTACAGCCACTGGGTTCGCGGTTGTCCGTCTGATGCTGAATGACGGTAACGACATTCCTAACGTCAGCCTCAGCGGCATTACAGATTCTCTGCCGGAAAATACGAGTACTGCACAAAGCCTCAAGGTCGCCAACATTGTCATCGCGGACGATGTTCTTGGCACAAATGTCCCTGGACTCACTGGTGCCGACGCGAGTTCTTTCGTCATCGTCTCAAATGCCGGTGTCTACGAACTGCACATCAAAGCCGGAACCATTCTGAATTTCGAGGTCCAGCAGTCCTACTCTGTGACTGTGGCCGTCGATGATGCGATGGTTGGTGGCAGTCCCGATGACACGGTCTCTTACACACTCAATCTGACAGATGTGAATGACCCGCCAACGTTGAGCATCTTTGGGCCATTCGCATTGATAAGTGAGGACGTCAATACGTCAGCTGGATATCACGTCTTGTACTTCGGCGTAAACGACGAAGACCCAGCCACGAGTAACAACGTCCTCTCATTGAGTGGCACGGATGCAGGGAAGTTGGAGATTGTTGGAACCGAACTGAGAATCAAGCCGGGCGTGATTCTGGACTACGAGACGGCGACGACGTTGAGTTTCACTCTATCAGTTGATGATCCTGGAATTGGTTTGCCCGGAGTCGTCGAATTCTCAAGCCAATTGACGATCTCGATTCTTGATGTCAACGACACTCGTCCCACTATTTCTGCGAATCAGTTCGTCAACATTGCGGAAGGGGCCGCGCTGAATTCGACACATGAACTGATTCAATATGTCGATCCCGATACAGTGTTCACGACATTTACCTGGCGAATCGACGGGGCAATCACCGACACTGCCGGCAACACATCGGCCGGTAGTTTCACTTTTGCCAACGCATTCGGCCTTGTGAATGCGGCGGACGGACGAAACGGTGCTGTCAAGGTTCTGAATCCAGCACTTCTGGATTTTGATAATCCACTGCTGCCGAAAGTTTACGTTCTGCACAATGTTGTCGTGCGGGATAATGGAAGCGGCCTCGATTCAGTGCCAGTGGATGTTCAGATTCGACTGACAGGCGTCAACGATGAACTGCCGATCATTACCGTCAATCAAACAATCCTTGTTCCGGAAAAGACAGCGACCGGACAGCTTCTGTCCACATCGGATCAGTTCGGTCCCATTGCGGCTGTTGACAAAGATCTTTCCGACGGAACCTACACCTGGACGATTGTCAGTGCGATCGGAAACGACACCAGTTCCACATCGTATCCCGGCCTGTTTGCAGTTGACTCATCATTTGCAACTGACGGCAATCCACAGGCCTTTGTTCGCGTCCTCAGCCCTGCGCTGCTTGATTTCGATCGATTTCCTTCGTTTTCAAATCAGTTCCAACTCACTCTATCACTTAACGACGGCAACCCGCTTCATGCCGCATCGACGCAGACTGTGCTTGTCAAGCTGACGGACGTCAATGATGAAGTGCCGGTGATTGTGCAGCCATCGGCGAATTTCTCTATTCCCGAATCTGCGGCGAACGGCACCTTGGTCGGTGATCTGGACGTCACCGATTTGGATACGAACAATACATTTGGCAATTGGATGATCGTTGGTGGTAATGTCGACGGCGTGTTCGGTATCAACGCTGCGACAGGCGTGATTGTCGTATCAAACAGGACAAAACTCGATTTCGAAACCAGGAGTACCTATTCGCTTCAGGTTCGGGTCTCGGACGGAGTGAACCTTTCTGCGGTAAGCAGTATCACGATCGATGTCACGAACATTGTCGAGCCGCCCGAGATTTCAATTCGACTCGTGTCGCCAAACCTGGAGATAGCTCATCTGACCGGAAGTGTGGACTTCGGAATCACAAAGACCAACACGGCCCTCATTCGAACCTTTGAAGTCACGAATCATGGTGACTCAGATCTGGTACTTGGGACGCTGACTGTGCCCTCCGGATATTCAATCATTACGGCACCTGCCGTGACTGTGCCTCGATTCGGAATCACGCAGTTTCAGATCCAGTTGGATGCACTGTCCACCGGTCAGTTTGCAGGCACAATTTCATTGGCTACCAATGAGCCCACGACCGTGGGAGCGAATGTTGACGGTATTGTAGAGGCTCCGTTTACGTTCAACGTGACTGCCGAAGTGACGGGAGAACCAAGCAACGTGCAATTGGCCGTTGATCCAGGTGCAATCTTCCAGAATGACGGCTACTTCGACTTTGGTTCAACAATTGATGGTACGCCTGTGCCATATCGGTTTCGCGTTACCAATATTGGTACGGGATCTCTCAGTATCACCGGAATCGCGGCTCCAGCAGGATTCCTCGTTTTGCCGACAGCAGCCAATCCCTCTCTCCCGTCAGTCGGTACACCATGGGTTCTGGCGGAGAACGAAGCACGCCAGTTTGAAGTGTCCCTTGTCGGCACCCCGGTTTCCTTCACAGGAAATTACTTCGGTGACTTACTGATCACATCTGATGACGCGAGTGCTCCTGATTTTTCAGTGAGAATCAACGGAGAGGTGAATAGTTCCAGCTTTGTGCAAATCATTGATGACGGTGGTTCCGGCTTCTCGACGAACAACACATGGTTTCAAACATCGGATTCCGGCTACACATCCGACTACCTCTATAACGGAGATTCTACTGGGATAAACAACAGTTTGACGGCAACGTGGAATTTCGGGACGCTTGTCCCCGGCGTCTATACGGTCGCGACGACCTGGGCGAGTACCAACTGGCCAAATCTGGCTTCCGTACGCCCCTTTAATAACACCTATGGAGACGCCATTTATGATGTGACGCTTGGTGGAGTGACGACCAGCCACACGGTCGATCAGTTCGGTCGACCTCGTGGATTTGAAGCGAACGGTACAACGTGGCAACAGTTGACCACGGTCGTTGTGGAAGCCGGATCGCTGTCAGTCACGCTCCGGTCACCAGCCAATGCTGCGACAAGAATCATTGCCGACGCCGTCCGCATCGAGCGGCTGGCCCCGACAACAGATGTCATTGGTCTCCCCGCCGGGCGATCTGAGCATCATATCGATGTCGTCCTGAACGACTCTGCTGAATTCCAGACATGGCGAACTGACGGGGCGACAAATCTGTCACGTGCGTGGACTGTACAATTTGTCGATGCTACGGATGCGAATGGTGTCCCCACATCGTTCGCGACTTCAATCCCGATCCCGTCCGGCGGCACGGCAACAGGAACCATCGTCGCAGAAAACGATGGAACGGTCACACTGCGGCTCGACGCAGCGTCCCGCTCGACACTCGATGAAATCAGGCTCCAGTATCGGCTGGTCAATGCG
This sequence comes from Planctomycetaceae bacterium, assembly GCA_037719765.1. Lineage (GTDB taxonomy): Bacteria > Planctomycetota > Planctomycetia > Planctomycetales > Planctomycetaceae > SXXK01. The sequence goes on along the minus strand of JBBJME010000118.1, from coordinate 10,839 downwards.
AGCGGCCTGGCGACTGCTGTGACGCCGGTGACGCTCTACTTTTCCGACGATGCTCCCCTGTCAGCAGGAGATGCGTTCTCGACTTCCCACGGCAGGCCATTGACGTTCGATGCGATCTGGAACGATCGCGATCCTCAGGGCGACGCGATTCACAGCGAATTGCCCAGTCCAAAGGATGGCGTGCTGTTATCCAACGGACTCAATCACGACATCCTGGATCGGAATCAGTTTTGGGTCGAGATTCCGTCGAATGCGGCTCCGTGGAATCTGCAGTTTGACTGGTTGTCGGATGGTGCTGGAACCAATGTTTTCAATATTTCCAATCTCAGCGACACTCCGGAAAATGATCTGCCGGCGAAGCTGGTAGCCGCAGGTGTGATTGATAATGTGACTCAGGTGGTCATCGTTCAATCCAACAATGCTCCTCGCACAAAACGCATTCGATTCACGGACGGCATCCTGCAGTCTCGTGGACTGGCGGGGTTTACTGTTTCGGTTAGCGGCAATCCGGACATTTCTGTCGCTCATCGACGCGGTGGGCTCCTTCAGAACATCGACAACACATGGACCTTTACGCCAGACGCAAGCTACTTTCGACTCGTTGGCTCATGGACGGAAGAATTATTCTATGTTGCAGCAGACGACAACAACCTTGCGAAACAGGTGCAGAAGACGACCATCAAAGTGACAAATTCGGCACCTTGGCGACGGCCATTGAGCGTCTGGTGGCTTACGACGTTCCGCCCCAAACGAGCGGGCAGGACCTGAGGCAACCGGTCAACCTCCAACGCACTTCCAGTCAACCTGATGACGATGACGGTGATCCGTTGTACTACGTCTCAGTGACACAGGCAACGGGGACATTTGGCTCCTTTCAGAACCTCAACGCGATCCCGGAAGACGGGGCGTTGGACTTCTATACGCTCGGCAGAAGTGAAGGCAGTTTCACCGGAAGTCCGATTCGAACCGGTACGGCACAATTCCGCATCACCGATGGCCATTCTTTTAGTCCAATCCTCACGACGCAGGTGACAACCATTCCGAATCGCAGCCTGAGCGGATCAGAACTGTTCGGCATTGTGCAGACCACAGGAACGTTTGCTACGTTCGCAGCCGACGTCACCAGTACGACAAGTGCCGCAACTTTGACTCCGGACTGGCGACTGACTTCGACGGTGATCGGTCTGACCCCTGATCGCTCCGTGACTTCGGCGGGTGGCGTTGCAGTCGATCTCGAAACCGGCGATGCTTCATTCGACTACGCGCTATTCCGACCTGTCAACGGATCCTATGGTCTGCACTACGACTCCGGCGCTGCAAGACCACGTCCTGTGGTGCAATCCGTATTGCACAGACCTGCCGCAACAGAAAAAGTGACCGAAGTTCGTGCCACATTGCGATGGGCAAAGTACGAAGTCAAAACCGGCGGGCTGAGTCTGACCGATCTCGATCTGGATAATTACGCAACCGCAATCCACTATCAGACTCCTGCCGGGCTTGATTCCACGGAAATCGCAGTCACGCTGCAGGCCTCAGCAAAATTCGGAACTGACGTTGGCTCCGGAGTCCTCGCCACGGGACTCTATCGCTGGTTCGTCGATACCACGATGTACCTGAGCAACGGTACGATCGTCAAGATGTCATCCACCGGTGACACGTTTGTTCAAAGCCCGCAAGCCAACCCGACAAGTCCGTTCCGCGGGCTGCCGACAGGTTGGACGGTGTCCGGGGTGTCGAATCTGTTTATTCAGCCAAACGATCAAACGGCTATGTCTCTGAGTGATCGAATCAAGGACGACCAGGTGATGCTGGTCTTCCCCGACGGCGGTGTCCGCCGTTTCAAGGCACCGGCCACGACGACGAATTATGCATCGGTCCAGAATGGAGCGGTCACAGAGTCACACTCTGACCCCTGGCGAGCAATTACGATGGAAAATCGCCTGAGTGACCTGGAAGTTTTCGGCAAACTCGTACGAATTTCGACCGACGGAACCAACAGTTGGGGAGTCGATGACACATGGCTCTACACGGCCGTTGACGGAACAACTTTGCGTTTCAATAAAGATGGCAACGTCACTTCCATCTATACCACGCAGTTGCCTGCGACAACGTTTGGTTACAATCCAGCCGGACTGATTTCTACGATCACGTCGCCCGATCAGGCTGTTATAGAGTTTGTCTATGATGGCAACAACAAACTCGACACAATCAAGTTGCCCGGAAACGCTTCTGAACCCACAAGAACTATCGATATGACAGATCTCGGCAGTGGCAACTTTCAATTCGCGGTCTCCGACGCCATTGGCGTGATTGAGCGTTTCCGATTCAACTATGACACCAATGCCAAAGTGAGCCAGATTCTCTGGGGTGATGTCGGTTCCGGTGATGTCATCACGCAAATCACCTACAACGCTGACACTGGGGCTGTGTCGCAGGTGCTGGATGGCGGCGCGCCGGTCGCCACGGTGCCTACATACACTTTCAAGGCTCAGGGACTGTTCGGCTGGACCGCGAATACGGTCGTCTGGACTGGTGGCTCGGTCAATTGGACGCTGGGCACAACAACGGATCTCGTACTCGCAAGTGACGCCCGAGCGGAGTCGGTTGCCCCAGCGGTCAATGGTCAGAAGCCCGTTGATGTGTGGCACCTCGACCGTCGCGGTCGCATCGCGCAGTATCAGGAATATGTCGCCATCGGTGCTGCCAGAACTCTCATGTCGCAACAATCATGGGACCGCAATGCGTTTGGGGCCACTGTTGAGCAAATCGACGAACTTGGTCGAGCCACCCGATTCACACGCGACTACTCGACAAACAATGATGGCAGCAAACCGGTCTACTATGGTTCCGTTACCGAAGTTTTCTACGGCTACCCGCAGGCTACCACGCGATTCCTATCCACAGACGATGGCGGCTACATCGCTCAGGCTCTTGACGCACGACAGATTGCTTCCGCTGTCTATTTCGACAACAAGAATCGAGCCAGAATCAGTGGCGGTGCGGACGGGACGACAACCCGATGGGTCTTCAACGATGTTCCTGTGCCTGGTGGTATTGCTGAAGGTGTGCTGACTTCGCAGGTCACCACATGGAAATCCAGCAAACTGAAGGCCGACGGAAGTGTTGACGCCGACAAGCTGGAAAACGTGACCCAGACTACGAACTACACTGGTTATCAACTGGATCGATTGCCACGTACAATCACATCTCAGGACAATCGTGGCAGTGACATTAACGTAACGACGCTCACATATACGCCTTCAGGTGAAGTCCTTCAGCAGACAAACAGCATCGCTGGAACACTTGTCTCGACGACAGACTTTACCTACTTCGGCCACAATAATGCCGTAAAGTCTTCCATCGTCAAGGACTCCCAGACTGTCGTTTTGGCGAAGCAGGAATTCACCTACTACACCAGAGGACTCACGAAAACTTCTTTCGATGGACTGGGGTATTCGAACTTCGAGTACAACGATCGCGGTCTGCCAGAAAATGTGAGAGCCGGCGCCCCGACCGCCACAGATTTCACGTCCGCGTACCTAACAACTTACGACTACCACGACAACGGCGCAGTGAAGACGATGACTGCTCCGGATGGACATAAAGAGACCACCAGTTTTGATCTTGCTGCCCGGACAAGTACTGTCACAACCGACCGTGTTAAAGCCACCGGCGTGGACTTGGTCGCAGGTTCCACGGTACAGACTGTCAGCAGCGGTTACGATATCGCTGGCCGCACTACGTTTGTCAGCGATTCTCTGGCGGGAAGCAGTATCGATTATGCGAAGTTCGATCACTATGACCGGTTGCTGGAAACTTCGGACCGTGTGTTCCTGCAGGCTGCCGGTTCCCCGGTCTTCGTGAAAAACACGTACACGTATGACGCCGCCGGAAACCTGTTGCAATCCAAACTGCACGGCGATACCAACAGTAATCCGAACGATGCCGGGCTCGCGCCGATGTCGTACGACTATGACCGCTTCGGCTACACGTCGCGTTACGAAGTGGTGGCACTCGGCGGAGCCGTGATGGAAATGCAGAACGATGCTGCTGGCCAGACGATCCGTGGCCTCGAATATCGGAAAACTCCGACTCTCGGTGGTTCAGGCGTAACCGGATACACAGAATCGCCAATCATTTCGCAGGGCTACTTCGACGGATATGGACGACTGCGTCGTTCGGAAGCTCCGGAAGGAAACAGTGTTCAGTTGGCTTACAGTATGTCCGACACGGAAATTCCGTCCCTCGGTGGAACCCTCTTCCCGACCGTCACTGCCACCACCTTTTTGAGAAACGGCACTGCGACACCCGACCAAATCCAATCGACATCATGGAGCGACGCACTGGGACGATCTCTGGCGTCGAAAGATCCATCGGGAACTATTGTCCATTCAGAATATTACCTGTCCTCAAGAATGACCGACACTCGCCTGCTGATTCCGAATGGCAGCGGTGGATTCAACACATTGCGGCAATCTCGCAGCACGGTGGATACCCTCGGACGTCCGCTGACCCAAACGGATGTCGATCCGAACACGTTTTCGTTGGGCTCAGGACCTCAAGCTCCAAGTCAGGAAGTTCGGTATCAGTATCCAACGCAGGCAAACTATGACACCTTCGCCACAGCTTCCGCCGCAACATACTGGGATGCTCGCTGGGACGTCTCGGTTTCCAATCGTGTTTCTGTCAACGCAACCGGAACGATCCCGCAAAGCCGGTTCGCCAATGATTCGCTGGGCAATTCTGTCAGAACTGATGCTCCTGATCCCGATGCAGGCGGACCGCTCGCCGCTCCGGTCACCCGATCCGATTATGATTACTCGGCATCGTTTGGATATTCTGCAACGACAATCGATCCCTTGGGACGGCACTGGAAAACAGACCTCAACTCTCGCGGCCAGGTGTTGCAGACATTCGATGCCTCTACTGTCCAACAGTTTTCCGCAACCTATGACACTGCCGGGCGAATCAAACATCAGGTCGATGGTCTGAATAACTTCACCGAAACCACGTTCGATTACGCCACCAGTCAGGCCGCAACGTCGTCAGTGCCGAAAGCCAACGGCAGTGCGATCGGGGCAAAGTCGAACATGATCTACGATTCTGCCGGTAACCTGATTCAACTGACCGATCCGGAAGGAAATGCGACTGTCTGGGCGTACGATGGTCTGAATCGTCCGCAGACAGAAACGGTCAGCCTTCCGTCATGGGATACCAATGGCGATCTGGTGCCTGGTCAATCGGCCTCGGCCTCTCGCAACTGGATCTACAATGGCCTGACCACAATCTACACCGATCGCAACGGACGCACTATCACGTCTGCGTCCAACCCAAACACGCGAACGTCTGCGGAAACATGGTCGGACGGACGCACCATCACGGCAACTTCCAACGCCGCAGGTCAGTTGCAGGCCACTGTCGATACATCGGGAACGAAGGCTTGGACGCAGGGATTTGTATACGATAATCTCGGTCGACTGGACACCAACAACTTCAACTTTGCCGTTGGAGGGACGACAGTGTATGCCACGCTGGCGGATCATGGATACACAGCCACCGGTGTCCGCAATGATTTGTCTTTTACACTGAACGGCGTTGAGCGAATTCATCAGACGGCAGTTGTCGATGACCTGAACCGCATCACGTCGCTTACGCAAGACAACGGTGGCAGCGGGCCGGATCTGCAGGTCGCGTTCACCTATCGAGCGGACAGTTCTCTGGCCAGTCTGCAGCGGAACGAAATCACCGGGATAGGCACGACACCGATTGCCTCGACGGATTTCAGTTACTTCACCAGCGGTGCCAATATAGGAGAACTGCAGACGATCAGCCATCAGTATCAGGCAGGCGGAGTCATCGCGACGCAGTATGACTATACCTATGATGCGGTTCACCGCATCCAGACATTCACGTCGTCACGAGACGGGCTGATTACCTATGGCTATGATGCTCAGAACCAGCTTCAGTCGGCCGATGCCGCTGCCGGTGCTGCTGTTCCGGACGAGAATTTCACGTACGACGAAAACGGCAATCGTACAGTCAGTGGCTACGTCACCGGACTGCACAATCTGCTGCTGAGTGACGGGACGTACAATTATCAGTACGATAAAGAAGGCAACCGCATTCGCCGGTCTGAGATCAGCGGGACGGAAGTGGTGACGTATGCCTGGGATCATCGCAATCGTCTGACTCGAGTCACGTTTATGGACGGCACGGCGGAAACGAAGCGAGTCGAATACGACTACAACGGGGCCAACCTGCGGATTGAAAAGCGAGTCAGCACAAACGGCGGGACAAGCTGGACGATCGAACGCTACGCACTGGACGGCGGCGATGTGCTGCTGACGTTTGACGCAACCAACACCGCGGAACACACGTACTTCCACGGCCCGGCGGTCGATCAGATCTTTGCTGATGAAAACGCCATGGGCGAGATCCTGTGGGCACTCAGCGATCACCAGGGAACCGTGCGAGACTGGATCGACGCCGGCGACGCCAACATCAACGCCGGTACCCCGACTCAGCACGTGACCTACAGTGCCTTCGGCGAAATCCTGTCTGCCACCGATCCAGCAACGTTACCGGACTACGCCTACACCGGCCGCGAATGGGACGCCGACGCGGATCTCTACTACTACCGCAACCGCTGGTTCGATCCAACAATCGGCAAATTCGCCAGCGACGACCCCAGCGGGGTTGGGGCCGGTGACAGTAACCTGCAACGGTATGTCGGGAACAACTCGCCGAATGCGGTGGATCCGAGTGGGTTAGAGAAGAGGGTGAAGTTGAACCCGTCGCTCCAAGCTGCTGACGCGAAGTTTGCCCGCGAATCTGATGCGAAGCGAAGGCCGCAAAATCCAAATCGATGGGACAATAAGCTTGTCAATCAATTCTACACATTTAATAAATGGCTACTCACAAAAGCGACAGAGATTATTCCAAGACTGAATCCAACGACGACCATTTCACATTTGAGTCCAGAATTGCAGACTCAAGTCCTTCAAGCCGCGCCAGGGTCACTCTACGACTCAATCATGAATACCAAAGCGGCTGACGATCTTAGCGACATGGTCGATGATCAACGAAACCACGGAGAGTATTTGCCTCATTGGTCTGTCATTCGCGGAGCAATGAGGGAACAAGGTTTGGATGTGCCGATAGCGACGCCAATTCCACACTCGCAAAGTGGTATTTTTCCAGCGACAATGTCTCTTATTCATCATCCAGTATATGCTCAGCGCCGGTTTGAGGCTGGCGACCCAAATTACACATCCTCAACTGGAGACCTTCTTGTCGGACTGACAGAAACGGCTTTTGAAGTCAGTATGATGGCCAGTGAGCTGCGTGCCGCGAAGAGTCTGCAGAGCATTGAACGTTTGACTCCAAACTTATCCCCAAGGAGGGGACCGACTCTTTATTGGCATGGTTCTACCGAAGGAGTCGGAGCCGCAACTCGAAATGGATTGTTTGCTCATGGGACTGGAAATGGCTCAAAGTTCTGGGCGACGACACGCGGTGAGCAGGGAGCATTGACCGAAATTCTTGTAGGAGGGAATCGCAACATTGAGTCGTTGATTCCGTTTCGGACATCGACGAAAGGCGGCTTCGAATCTGTTTACAGGTTGACTGCTGAAGAAGCGTCACACTTCAGTCGCGCTTGGGGATTTAGTTATTCGTTCAATCCATGGCAGTGGTACAAGGGTGTGATTGGTCAGTATGTCTACCATCCCGGTTCGGTAAGCTGGGCACAACGGGGGTTGGAAGCTCGACGCGGATTGACAATTACGGGCGCCGGGGTTGGTGGTGCAATCATTGTTGACCAGGGAATCGAATGGTGGAATCAGCAATGAAACTGATCGACTGGATTGCTTACTTCGGAATGTTCCTCGGAATTATAGTTTGCATGGTTGTGTTTCGAGGATTTTTAGGATGGTCTCGTTCCGCTTCGATCTTAATTTCAATTCCGCTCGGTGCGGTTGGGGCCGTGTTGCTAGGATCGGTAGGGTTAAGATTGTACGACGCAATTAAGAATCTTCACGACAAGCAAGATGGCTAGCGTGAAGAAGGGACAAATCAAAGGGGTCAATTAAACGAGACCTGACCCCTGGTACGTGGTCCACCTGACTTAAAAACCTGAAGACCGGTAAAGCTGCGGTAGTGTGAAATGTTGTTTCAACACTTTCACTCAGGGAGACCGCAAAAATGGTTACAAAGCGTAAAACCGGTACGAAGCGAAAGCGAAGTCGATCACAGAAGTTTAAGAAAGCCGTCCTCGGCAGACCGCAAGGCGTCATTCAGGCGCGAGTTCAGGCCGCGGTGCCAGAGAAGTTTGGCGTCGTCGCTGTCGATTGTGCAAAAGCACGCTCCACATGGATACTCGCCGATTTTTATGGCAATGTCCTCTGCCCCCCGGCGAATGTCGAACATAATCGCAGCGCGTTTCAACTCGCTGTGCTGACGCTCAAACAAGCTGTCGAAAAGCACGAACTCAAAGATGTGATCGTCGCTGTGGAAATGACCGGCACCTACCACAAACCGCCCATGCGGGCGTTCCGAAAAGCTGGCTTCGAAACTCGCCTCGTGCATCCGTTTGCATCCAGCTACTATCGACAGCCGGAACACGGCGATCAGAAGACCGACGAGAACGATCTCGACTCAATCTTCCGCGCCGCTGTCAATGGTTTTGGACTTATTGAGAAGCCAGTCGATGCCATCTATCAGCAGCTTCAGATTCTGGCACGCCATCGACGCGATCTCGTGAAGAAACGCTCGAAGCTGCAATGTCAGATTCGACATCATCAGGAACTGGCGCTGCCAGGATTCGGAGCTCTGTTTGATAAAGATGACCTGTGGACTCAAGTGACTCCTGTGCCGCTGCTGGAGGCGATCGCCCAGCGCGGCGGCGCCGTCGATGGTGTCAAGCAGGCGGGACAGAAAGGCATGACTCAGTGGCTTAATGATGCGAAAGTGCGCTTCCACAAAAAGACGGTCGAACGTGTTACTGTGTGGGCCGCCAACGCTGCTGAGTCTGATCCGATGGCCGCGTTTCATACCCGAGTCTGGAAATCGCAACTGGCCGACTGGAAGCAGATGGAGATCGGCTTGCAAATCGGACCCACTTCGGGAGATAGATCGGCGCGTAAATCGGACCCACCGCAAAAGACAGTAGAATCTGCCTGTTTATCAGGCATTTTTGATGTCAAGGATGTTGACGGTGGACGAATACGGCCGGATACGTCGGGCTCATCGGGACGGGATGAGCATTCGTGAGATCGCGCGAGAGTTTCATCATTCGCGTTACAAAGTGCGTGAGGTGCTGCAAGGAGGTGGTGAGCCGCAGAAGTACCGGCGGCGGGCGACGCAGAATTTCCCGAAACTCGCCCTGGTGCTGGACCGGATTGTAGAAATCCTGAAGACCGATGAATCGCAACCGCCGAAGCAGCGTCATACGGCCATGCGGCTGTTCGAGCGAATTCGTGATGAGCATGGATACACGGGCGGCTACGACACGGTCCGCCGTTTTGTGAAGCAGCATCGCGGGAAGCAGCGCGAGACATTTATCCCGCTGAATCATGCTCACGGCCAGCGGATGGAAGCAGACTTCGGCAAGATCTACGTGGACTTCCCGGAAGGTCGCAAACAGGTATCGGTGCTGATTCTGGTGTGGTCCTGTTCGAACGCGCCGTTTGCGATCGCATTGCCGACGGAGCGCACAGAATCGATTCTGGAAGGCATGCAGCAGGCGTTTCAATTCTTTGGCTGCGTCCCTCGCGAAGTCTGGTGGGACAATCCGAAGACAGTTGCGGAAGAATTGTTGACCGGACGTGATCGGAAGATGAATCCACGCTACGCCGCGTTTGCCAGTCATTATGCATTCGAGCCATTGTTCTGCATGCCGGCGAGCGGCAATGAGAAGCCGGTGGTTGAGAATCGCGTGAAGACGATGCAGCGTCGCTGGGGGACTCCGGTGCCGACAGCGAAGAATATGGATTTGCTGAATGAGTACCTTCGGCAGTGCTGCGTCAAGGATCAGTCACGACCTGCAACTGCCGCTGGCGTCAATGCCACGACTCGTGAAACCATGACCAGTGAAGAAACAACCGTTGAAACATCGGCCCCGGCAAAACTCACGATTGCCGACGTACTGAAGCTCGATATTCGGCAGTCTGTCGCACTGCCGCGTCATTCCTTCGAAGCTTGCGTGCGGAGCCCGGTGACGGTCGATAAATACCAGATGGTTTGCTTCGACAAAGTTGGCTACAGCGTGCCGCGACAGATGGCTTTCAAGGCCGTGACAGTCAAGGGATTCATCAATCATGTGGAAGTGATCCACAATGAAAAACTGGTGGCCACGCATGTGCGAAGTTACGCAAACGGCTCAGAAATCCTGGATCCGCGACACTATCTGATCACACTCACACGCCGCCCGGGAGCATTGGATCACTCAAATGTGTATCTCGACTGGCAGCTTCCGGAATGCTTCGCCGAGCTTCGCAGCCGGCTCGAACAGCGTCACGGAGTTCGCAGTGGCGTGCGTCATTTCATTCGCGTGCTCCAATTGCTGGGCCACCACTCGGTGCCTCAGGTGGCGGCCGTCATTGAGCAACTGCGAGGTACAGACGTCGCCGATGCCGATCGCATCATCCGCCGTGTCGAATCGTCATCGACGCGACGACAGAATTCACCTCAGGCGGACCTGCATGGGCTGGTTCGCAGTGACGTGACGAACGTGAAAGTTCCAAGTCCGGGACTGACTCACTTCGATTCACTCTTGCCCTCAGCTTCAATGATGAAAGCTGATCTTTCACAGGAGAATCAATATGGCCAAACCCACTACAG
>JBBJME010000353.1:0-6547 GCA_037719765.1 Planctomycetaceae bacterium | reverse complement strand
GACCTGAGCCCGAAAGCCTACGAATGGACCGACAACCCGGTGCCACCAGTGGCGATCCCCGGCAAGACCCCGTTTGTCTGATGCGACAATCCGGGTGAATACGCCATCCGGATTTATCGAGATGGCGAAAAAGTGGGAGAGCTGACAAACCATCGGCTGCCACCTTAAAAAAATGGCACTGTCGAACTGGGACTGAAGAGGATGTGATCATGCTTCATTGCTTTACTTTCCGCTGGCCCCTCGCCGCCATCGCAATCTTTGCGATGAATCCAATCGGGGCACAGCGTCTGGCCACAGCACAGGAAGCTGCACCTCCCGTGGTCGATGCCGGGAAGCCGGTTGAGACCAAACCCGATGAGTCAAAGCTTTCCGAGGATGCACTGAAGGAGGGGCATTCCGTCCATGGCGAAGTCTTTAACGAAGGCCCGCGCCAGTCGGCCTATCTGATGGACGGCTGTGGCGTTGTGAGATTCCCGGTGACGACGTCAAACGCCGAAGCCCGGAAGTTCATTGAGCAGGGTGTGGCTCAGTTGCATGGGTTCTGGTACTTCGAATCAGAACGATCATTTCGCCAGGCCGCGATGCTGGACCCCGACTGCGCAACAGCATACTGGGGCATGGCGATGTCAAACCGCAGCAACGACAAGCGGGCCAAAGGATTCATCGCTGAAGCCGTAAAACGCAGGGACAAGGTGGAAAAACGCGAACGGATGCTGATCGATGCGTTTGATCGGTTTATCAACGCCAAGTCGGAAAACGACGAACAGAAAAAACAGCGCGCCGACAAGTACGTCAGCGATCTGGAAGACATTCTGATCGAATTCCCGGACGATATTGAAACGAAGGCTTTTTTGTGCGAGTACTTCTGGTCAGGAAAACGCGATGGTCTGCACATGGCATCCAATCTGAGCATTGATGCCATGATACAGCAGGTGCTGGATGTTGAACCACTTCATCCGGTGCATCACTATCGGATTCATCTGTGGGACAGTAAGAAGCCCGAGTTGGCGCTGAAGTCTTCCGCACTGGGTGGACTCGCCTCACCTTCGATCGCTCACATGTGGCACATGCCGGGGCATATCTATTCCAAACTGCACCGCTATCACGACGCCGTATATCAGCAGGAAGCGTCGGCACGCGTCGATCATTTTCACATGATCCATGACCGAGTCCTCCCCGATCAGATCCATAACTTCGCTCATAACAATGAATGGTGCATTCGCAACATGATCTCGATCGGGCGTGCACACGACGCCGAGAATCTTGCGCGAAACATGCTCAGTCTGCCGCGCCATCCGAAATACAATTCGCTTTCCAAATCCGGCAGCTTCAAGTACGGACGTGATCGACTGATCAACGTCCTGCAGAGTTTTGAAATGTACGAAACGCTGGCCGCTTTGCGTGGCACGACGTGGCTGGAAGACACCGGGGATGCCGATGAAGATCTCCGGCGTGATCGAGCCGTCGGTTCAGCGCTCGCGGCGTCTGGGGACAATACGAACGCTGCTGTCGTCAGAGATCGCCTGCAGAAATTGTTGGATGAAGAAAAGCAAAAGCAATTGACGGCCGTTGCTGAGGCGGAAACGAAAGCTCGTGAGGCAAAGTCTGACGACACAGCGATTGAAAAGGCAAAGAAGGACGCTGAGAACAAGTTCAAGGGCAAAATTGAGGGGCTCGAAAAGGCCACATTCGAAATTGACGCTCGGATCGCAGCGCGTCAGGGCGAACATGAGAAGGCCCTGGACTTGTTCACAAAAGCCAGCGTCTCAAGCGATGACATGATTTCCGCGATGCTTCGAGCCGGAAAAACCGAGGACGCCTTAAAGAAAGCTGCAGAGAATGTGAAATCGAACCCCGGCGAAGTTCGGGCACTCGGCAGTCAGATTGAAGCGTCGTACGCGGCAGGAAAGAAAGACGAATCGAAGTCTGGGTTTGAGCAGCTGCGGAAGATTTCCTCCACGACCGATCTGGATGTGGCGCCGATGATGCGGCTGGCCCCGATTGCCGCGGAATTTGGTTATGCTGCGGATTGGCGAATTCCACAGGAAGTTCCTGCCGACATCGGCACTCGGCCAGATCTGGATTCTCTGGGACCATTTCGCTGGTCCCCGCGCGATGCTCCGGAATGGGCACTGCCGGATCCGGATGGAAAGTCTCGATCGCTGAGCGACTATCACGGTCGTCCGGTGATTGTGGTGTTCTATCTGGGCTATGGATGTCTGCATTGTGCGGAGCAGCTGCAGGCGATCGCGAAGCAGCATGATACCATTCGCGCTGCGGGTTTTGATGTCATCGCTGTGAGCACTGATAAGCAGGAAAACCTGAAACGTGCGTGTGAAAATCTGGAAACGGTATTTCCGTTTCCACTCGTGGCCGATCCGGAAATGGCAATCTTTCGCAAGTACAGATGCTACGACGACTTCGAAAAAGCCGCCCTGCATGCCACGTTTGTGATTGATTCCGATGGGAAAATCCGCTGGCAGGACATCAACTACGAGCCGTTCATGGACACAGAGTTTCTGATCAAGGAAGGCCAGCGACTGATTTCGTTCGATCACTTATATCCCGCAACACAAGTCCTGAACGCGACCACTGCGGCGAATAACCTGGACGTCAACTAACGTGCTTCGCCCTCTGATACTACTCATCGTACTTGCCCCGAGCATCGTGTCAGCTCAGTCGGACTTGTCGCCGCAGTCGCTGCAGGCCATGAAACAGGCTGCGGACTTTTTTCATCAAAAGGTCGCCGTTAACGGTGGTTATGTCTACGAGTATTCGCTCGACCTGAAACAGCGACAGGGAGAAGGCAAAGCCGCACCGACTGAAATCTGGGTGCAGCCGCCGGGGACTCCGACCGTCGGCATGGCGTACGTGAGTGCATTCGAAGCCACGGGCGATCAGCAATTCCTCACAGCCGCGATTGATGCCGCTCAGGCACTGATGTTCGGGCAATTGGAGTCCGGTGGCTGGAACGCCTGTATCGATTTTGATCCGAAGGGGCCTCATGCGGATCGCTATCGCAACGGCAAAGGCCGCGCGAAGGGAAAGAATTTCTCATCGCTCGACGACGACAAGACGCAGTCTGCGGTTTATGGGTTCAAAGCAAAGCCCCGGATCGACAGAATTGAACAGCGGTATCACGAGCTGAAACAAACAGGTAAGTTCCACAATTCTGTCAGTAACCTGAAAACACTGACGCGGGATGCGGAGCGCATTGTTTCGGAGTTGGACTCCGAAGGCCGCTGGCAGTCCAATGAAAAGGGTGAACCCGTCACCGCCGCGACACACGTGAAGGGTCAAGCTCGTGTCATTTCCAGCGAACTCTTCAGTCAAAATATCCAGCGATTGAGCGAGTATCTGACGGCGGTGAGCACGGGCAAATAGTCAATGCACGATCAAGCGTCACCATCACGTATAAACACTCAGGACGTGGTCCTGCTGGGAGCCAGCAATCTGGTGCTCGGTTGGCAGGCTGTGATCAACTCCCTGCGACTTGTCACTGGTGAACCCATCAATCTCAACGTGGCGCTGGGGATGGGACGTTCGTATGTCAAGACCAGCGCGTTCTGGTTTCGTCAGTTACCGGCGATTCGCAGTTGCGGTCTGTGGGACCAGTTGCCGCGCGATTCGGCGAATCCACCGCTGGTACTGATCACGGACCTGGGAAACGATATTGTGTACTTATTTGAGCCCGATCAGATCACCGCCTCGGTCCGTGAGTGCATCAGGCAGATTCTTGACTGGCGATCGGATGCGAAAATCGTAATGACGGGACTGCCGCTGGCATCGCTCACGCGAGCGGGAAAACTGCAGTTTCGAATCGCGAAGACGATCATGTTCCCCGGCTGCACATTGTCGCAGTCCAGCATCCTTGAACGATCTCAGGTATTAGATCAGCTTGCGCGGCAATTGGCGGTGGAGTTCGGAATTTCTTTTGTCGAACCGGAACCACACTGGTACGGTCTTGACTCAATCCATGTCGTGCCTGAATTCCGGGAGACGGCCTTCCGCAAGTATTTTTCTGCGTTCGGCAATGTGTTGCCAGCAGGTGAAACTCAGCCGTCTGCGAAAGGCAGAATCGAGCTGCCAACGGCCGCAGTGCGCACGGTGTTCGGGCGAAACAGGATTGTCGAACAGCCCGTTTATCGTGAGTCGGATCTGGTCGTTTCGGCATGGTGATCATGCAGTACATGGAGCATGGGTCGTTTGATCAAGTGGCTTTGTTGAAGGCTCGTCTCGACGGAGCGAGTCGGCTACGATCTTTGGACTACTCCAGAAACAGCAGTTCCTTCTGATTCAGCAGCACATGGCATACGCTGGTGAGGATGTTTTCATTCTGCAAGGCGTTGGCCAAGTCCGGGGGACTGTTGGCGTCGCCTCGAGCAAATTCCAGCAGCGATGCGAGTTCCGATTCTGACGGTTCACGAGCGAACGCGGAGCGGTAGGCGAGCTTGATGATGTCGGTATCGTTTTGCACGCTAGCATTGAGCAGGTGCTTTGCCCAGACGCTGGCCTGTTGATGGACGAACTCGTTGTTCATCAGGATCAGCGATTGAGCCGGGACGTTCGATACGCTGCGACGGCTGATGGCGGTTGCCGGTTGAGGCGTGTCAAAAGCCAGCATAAAGGGATTCAGGAAGTTGCGATTGACGCTTTGATAAATGCTGCGACGACCGGCGCCGTCGAGTGGACCGGATGATCCGGGGCGGCCTCGTCCCTCCATGAAGCTGGACAGATACACGGGCACCGAAGCTCCGTACATTGTTTTATCCAGCTGGCCGGAAACTGACAGCATCGTATCGCGAATGACTTCGCCTTCCAGCCGACGGATGCTGAAGCGATGCAGCAGTCTGTTGGTTGGATCGAGTTGTTCAGCTGATGCATTGCGCTGACTGCTGAGTCGGTAGGCTCGGGTCAGGACCAGGCGTTTGATGAGTCGTTTGAGCGACCAGCCGTCTTTTCGGAAATCGTCGGCCAGCAGGTCGAGCAGTTCCGGATGCGTCGGTGCTTCACCGAGCACGCCGAAATTATCCGACGACGCCACGATGCCGCGCCCAAACAAATGCTGCCAGACGCGATTGACCGCAATGCGTGCGGGAAATGGATTGCTTTCCGCCAGGACTCGATCGGCAAGTTCCATCCGCCCACTGCCATGGGTGTCATGCAATTCGGCACCGCCGTCCAATGCCGTCAGCATGTGCCGCTTCGCAGTTGGCCCGTGGTTGTTATGGTTGCCGCGAATGAAGACATATTCGTCTTCGCCAGTGCCGTCACACATGACAAGTACCGGATCGCCTGGCTGCGGCTGCTCAGCCAGTTTCATCCATGCCGCGGATGCCTTGTCGAAGGCGGCTTGCTGATCCGTTGGAAGGAGTCGTAAACGGAGTACTAAGTCCGGCCACGTCGGATCAGCGAGAACAGTTTGTGCCCATTCGCGAGCCAGTTGCTTCCGTGAATGCTCGTGACCAACATTCATATTCCTGTTCGTGCTGGCGATTTCGGGACGCGTCGCAGGAACTTCATCAGCCTTTGCGACGAATTTGACTTCTCGCACTGCAAACCAACCGTCTCCGTCATCAAGGAACTCCAGATGACAGCGATGGCCGAGATATCGCTTGACGTCACCCGCGATCTTGATCCAGCGAAACTCTCCATCTGTGTCAATCGGCTGTCGGCAACCGGCGAACAGAAGTTCGCTGAATTCGTTCATCACGTAGCCATCAATCACCAGCCGAACTCTGGCGTTCTTGCCACTGGCCAGGATATGAATTTCAGGATGAGTCAGTTCAAACTCGGGTGAATGCAACTCGCCACGGAGTTTTGGCGACAGGCTGGCGGAAGTCAAGCTGCCGCCGTTGTCGGGCACACATCCGTCAGCGGTCCATTTCATGTCGCCATTCAGAAGCAAGATCGTTCGCGGACCCAGCTGATTCTTTGTCGGGCTGCCGCCACCAAAGCCGCCGCCGATGCCACCAAACCCAAATTGACCGCCACCGCCAAAGCCGCCACCGCCAAAGCCAAACTGAGTACCGTTGGTTGGCCCGTCGCCGACGAAAATGGTCTCACGAAAACCGACATCGCCTGTTCCGCATGCGCAACGACCCAATACCATCCGAACGCCATGGTAATCTTGAAACGCTGCCCCATACGGAAGCCAGTCCTCTGTGAACCCGTGAGTGAAGTCGGCAAAGGTCACAGTGCGGTTGCGTACCGATGATTCGGCAACGTTCCAATAAGATGACTGATCTGCTTCGTGAGCTGCCTTAACTGACTGAGACCGCAACTTCAACCACTCCGTAATGGCATCGGCATCGGACTGCTCCCCTGCTTTTTGCAGCAGCGTGGCAAAGAGGGACAATGGACGAGCAATATCCTTCGTTTTCGGTTCGAGAAGCAATTCTTTCAGCCGGGCAACGCGGTCATCGGTAAGAAGGTTTTCATCGCCTGCCGCTTCTTCTCCCATGGCTTGGAGAAGAAGTTTTTCGCGAACATCAACTCGGATTTGTTCGAGGCCATCATTCAGCGCCGTGGCAGCTTTCAATCGTTC
>JBBJME010000352.1:0-6552 GCA_037719765.1 Planctomycetaceae bacterium | reverse complement strand
ATGTGACTGCAGCCGCAGGACGGATTTCCCAGCCGTCGGTTCCGGCTGACGAGACAGGTCACAGCGGGTCGAAAGTGCCACCCGTGCAGTCTGCGATTAGGCTCGCGCTCGACACCGTACAAATACAGAAGAAGTCTGAAAAATTCGGCAAGCTGTCACAAAACGGCATCGAGGTGATTAACAACTGGACAGACATTGAAGATCAGGCAGCGTGGGACGTGGATGTCCCGGAAGGCATCTATGATGTATGGATCAACTGGGCACACGGTGGCGGCGGCGGTTCTCTGTTTGCGTTGCAATTCGGTGACCAGTCAATTCCGGCAACCGTGCCGAACACCGGCGGCTGGCAGCAGTTAAGGACTGATTTGCTGGGCACGGTGATTGTCGGTGACGCCGGCAAAGTACGGCTGGCGATCAGACCAAATGAGATTCGGGGCGGTGGGCTGATGGAGCTTGGCTATATCGAATTGCGCCCGGCTGTGGGCTCACGGACCGTGATCACCGATCAGGCATGGGAGTTCCGCTTTGATCCGATCGATGTGCGGTACACACGGTTCGTGATCAATGAATATCTCGGTGAAGCCGTGGCAGTGAATCATGTTGAGATCTCGGGGCAGGATCGGGGGCATCCTTTCATTCCCACAGAAGCCGATGTGATGGCCCTGTCAGAAAACGACGTTCTGGAAATTGCCGGTGGCGATGTGGTCACGGCCAGTTACACGGACGAAGTCACTCAGATCACCGCCGGTGGCAGTCGCCTGCTGACCGGGACGCTGCAGGCGACCTACTTTGATGCAGCCGTCACGCCGATTGCCTATGACTTTGTGCGTGAACGGAACGGTTCGGTCACGACGGTCCGCAAACGTCTGAAGCGTGTCGAACCGGGTGAGCGTCTGATTGTTGAGATCGTCGATTACGACCGCGACCAGACCGCTGCGCCGGATCAGGTTTTGTTCGAAGTGACTGTGAACGACGGCAAACCCGTGGAATTCGCAGCCACGGAGACTGAGGAGTATTCCGGGATCTTTACCAGGGAAGTCGATACGGCGGCCACGTCGGCAGAAGACAAGCTGGTGGTAAAGCGCGGCGACCGCATCTACTTGCGTTATCTCGACGAACAGAATACGTTTCCGGGTCATTCGGTGCCGCGTGAGAGCGTCGTGTATGTGAACGAGCCAACCGACGCCCGCGTTCGCATCCTGGAAACTCGCATCATACTTCCGCCGGAAGGCAGCGACGCTCCCCCCGGAGTCACATGGCACGAACCAGCGGTCGATGTGGAGATCAGCAGCGTAGCGTTCGAAGCTCCGCTGACGATTGAAGTGTTCGATCCCGATGCCGCTCGTGACAGCCTCAGCGAACTGACCGTGACAGTCGCCACGTCCGATGGCGCGGCCGCCAGTGTGCGCTGTGTTGTTTCCGGTGCGCTGTCGCAGATTCCGGCGCAGGGTGCCGAAGAATGGGCTTTGGAAGAAGGACGCTTTGTCGGCCAGATCATTCTGCAACTCGGCAGTAAGACCAGCACGGATATCGTGCCGATCACGCAGGATATGCCTCGGAATCTGATCGGTGGCGGAAAACTCGATGATAACGCGGAGTCAGCGGTGGAGGATAGTCTGGTGGCGCGCGTGCTGAATCTGACCGGCAAAGACCGAATCACGGCCGCCTATCGCGATGAGTTCCGCACTGATCAGAAGCCGATTGATGTTTCTGCGAAGGGACAATTGATCTCAAACGGACTGTTGGCCTGCACCGACCGTGAGTACGACAAGTCCGTCTCGCAGCTCCACGTTGGCGAAAAACTGTTCCTGATGGTGACCGATCCTGACCATGACACTTCCGACGAACGTGACGTCACGCAGGTCGAAATTACGACTGAGTTTGGCGAGAAAGAGCAGGTCGCTTTAATCGAGACGCTTGTCCACAGCGGAGTCTTCACGGGTTCCTTCGTCCTGCAGTCGAATGAAAAGCCTACGCCGAACAATCTGGTGCCGGGCGATCCTGCCATCGAATGTTATTTTGGCGATACACTTCGAATGCGGTATCTGGATTCCGCCGCAAGTACCGAGAGTGGTGAACTGGAACTGGCTCAGGATGTTCCCGTGGTTATTGGAACCGACGGTCTGGTGGCGGCGTTCAGCAAGACGTTTAACGACGAAGAACTGGCGGTCGAAACAAAGTTCCACATTGCCGAAAGTTACTTCGAACTGTTCAAGAGTCACCGCGAACTCGGGCGCAGCGAGGAAGAGAAAGGAGACCTCGCCGCAGGTCGTCGCATTCTGCGGGAAGTGATGGAGGACTATCCGGATCCGAAGTATGTCCCGCGAATCGCCTATTTGCTGGGTCAGTTCGCACAGGAACTGAAGAGCTGGGCCGAAGCGACGGAATCTTACGAAATGATCGTGCGGCAATACCCGGATCACCCGCTGGCGGCAGACGCACAGTACAAGCTCGCTCAGAGTCACGAAGAAGCTGGCGACTTTGATGAAGCGCTGGAAGCCTATGTCACGCTCGCCGCGACGTATCCTAAGAGTCCACTCATTGCCAGCGTGATGATTCGCATCAGTGACCACTTTTACAAGGCTGAAGAATACGATATTGCGGCTCAGGTTGGCGAGAAATTTCTGGAGCGTTTTGACGGTCACCAGCATGCCGCCCGCATTGCATTCCGCGTCGGGCAGTGTGCCTACAAAGCCAAAACTTATGCTGAAGCGGGACTGGCGTTCGATCGTTTCGGGAAACTATTCCCTGAGGACGAACTGTCACCCGATGCGTTGTTCTGGTCGGGTGAGAGCTATCGGATGGCCAACAACACGCGAGAGGCCTTCCGCCGCTACAATCGCTGTCGATGGGATTTTCCGGAAAGCGAATCAGCCCGCTTCGCGCGCGGCCGCCTGGCTCTGCCCGAAATGTTGCAGCAGTTTGAAGCCGAAGCCAGATCAGTCGAGGATGAGTAGTCACACCTGAAAACCGTTACGTGCCTGAGGCATTGCCCAGGGCTGACCGATGTGGCCCCGCCGGGCAGAAGGAATCCGTAGTCAATGAACATGCTTGTTATCGTGATGACGCTGTTGCTCATTCAGGCTCCCACTGACGGCGCGGCACCGCCTGGCACAGCGTCAGAAACGCAAACGCCCAACGGAGGAGGCACCCAAACCGCGAACGCGGCAACGACCGATGACGCGACCGTGGATGCACCGGAAGGCAGCACTGAGGAAACCGGTTCATCCATCGGCAGCGTGTTGAGCGACATTGCGAGCTCAGGCGCGCTGGGGCTGATGATCGAAGGCGGGCTGTATATGTGGCCGATTCTGCTCCTGGGTATCATCGGAGCCGGAGTGATCATCGAACGATTTCGCAGCCTGAAGATGCTGTCAACAGACAGCAATGCACTGCGTCAGAATGTCCAGGAGTTGCTCCTGGCCGATCAGGTGGAAGAAGCATTGCGGTTATGTGATCGCGAACAGGGACCGGTGCCGGCGATTCTGAGTGCCGGGCTCAGGAAGTTCTTCGTGCTGCGGCGACTAAACTATGATGCCGACCGAATTCGCGAACAGGTCGTCAAGGCGATGGATGATTATAACGTTCACGTTGTAGCGGCCCTGGAGCGTCACCTGTCCATTCTGGCCACCATCGCGAGCGTCGCACCGATGGTTGGATTTCTTGGCACGGTCGCAGGAATGATCCTGTCGTTTGATAACATTGACACCAACTTTGGAAACGAAAACATCGTGAAGCTTGCAGCTGGCGGCATCAAAGTCGCACTGCTGACGACGGCTTTTGGATTGATCGTGGGAATTCCCGCGTTTATGGCGTTCAACTACTTCACCAGCGTCATTGATCGTTTCGTGCTGGATGTCGAAGAATCGGCAACCGAGCTGATTGAAGTCGTCACAATTCAGACGGCCATGGATCAGGCATCGAAACTGGCGCCAGCAGCGAACGTTGAAGGGTGAGTGATGCGAGGACGCCGAACAAAGGTTCTGGTTGAACCGCCTGCTCATGCAACGGGCGACATCGCGTTCAATCTGATCGTATTTTTTCTTGTGTGTGCTTCAGTGCAGCCGGACAGTGGGCGACCACAAACGCTGCCGAGCAGCGAAACCGTCGAGGAAGAATCAAAGCAGACGGAAAACATCGAAGTCGCCGTCAGCCGCTCCGCAGTCATTGTGAACGGAGATGTCACGCTCATGAATCGGCTGTTGCCGCGAATGAAGGCGTTGCTGGCGGGCAAGAGCCAGCCGGATGAAAGGGTTGTTGTTGTGAAGAGCGACGCGGATACTCCGTACAGTCAATGGATCATTGTGACGTCCATCATCGAAGATGCAGGGGGCGTCGTAACATTACAACTGGAAGAAGAACGCGAAGTGCAGATTCCAGAGTAGGCAGCAGACAGACATCCTCTCATTCGCTGTCGCAAACTGATGGCTGAAAACTGATAACTCAAAACAAGAAGAACATGAAACTCAGACGACGCAGAACTCGAGTTGAAGTCCCCAGCATGGCGATGGGTGACATTGCGTTCAATCTGTGATCTTCTTCGTATTTGGCGAGAGCGACGGATGACAGCCACCTGCAATGGACCCCTGCCAAGGTCAGAAACCTTGAAAACTCCGGAAATTCAATGGTGAGTGTATTGATTGATAAGGAAAACAAGCTTTACCTGAATGGCCAGCAGGTTGGTACCGCGGAACTTGCCAGCCAGATTGAAACAGCGCTCGGTGACGCGCCTCAGGGTGAACGCACGGTGCTGGTGAAAATTCACAGCGACACACTGGCTCAGCGATTCGAACCCGTCATCGAAGCGATCAGCGAAGCGGGCGGGGATTTGGTTCATATTGTGGAAGAACAGCGAGAGTAGTATGTCGAGCATTGAAGATCAGTTCCCGGATGGGGATGCCGACGCGGAATCAGAGGACGCGCGTCCCTCGCTGGCCAAAATCATTCAAAAAGTGAAAGAGAGGACAATCTCGGTGGAAAGTTCCAAAGAACACTTCGAGCAGCAACAGCCTGCCGTCAGCGGCGTCTTCAGTAATATGCAGCGGCTGCGGGTTCACAGTTCGGCGTCGGCGACGGAGCTGCGTGAGTTCCTGAGTCAGCTGAAAGGTCGCAGTCCGCAAGAAGTGATGGGGATCGTTGCCGAGAGCAGCCTGGTTCAGGGCATCACTCGGGCGACCATTGCATCCGCCGTGCTGCTGGTGGTCTTCACCATTATTCCGTATGCGATTTCTGGCGGACCTGACAGCGTCGCGCCGAAAACCCCTGCCGGAAATATCGATCGCCAGGCAACCAGCAGCAGCACAGCGGAGCCGCAGGTACCGGAGACAGTTGCGAAGGAAGCAGCGGCCAGTCCAGCGGAGCCCGACCTCAAACGCGCTGCTGAGGCGATGGGAATTGGCGGGACAGCCAAAGCCGATGCGGACACGAACCCGCTCGATACGAAACTCGACAAACTGCTCGATGGAATCGAATAGTTCGCGGATGGCAAGGGTGATCACCACGCATGTCGGACTTCAGTCGTAAATTACAATCGATCGACGACCCGGAAACGGCAACGGCGATTCTGCGTCGCAGGCGCATCCGGTTCTACCTGAAGGTCACGATTGCTTACGTCGTGTTGTGGCAGTTGACGGTCTTCGCGTGTGACTTCGCCGAATGGTCCGTCGCTCGAGCGTATGCCGCTCGCATCGGCACCGGTGGCGTGTTCTTCCTGGGCCTCGCCTGGGCCATCCATGGATTGGAACAGGCTTCTGCACGATTCGAGTCCATACGGCGTGCGCGTCGTTCTGCGGGCAGGTTTTCGTTGGACGTTACTGCCGCGCCGAGCGGACCGCATCACGAACGGATCTACAATCCACTGGATCCGGGGGCATGGTACTACGGGCCTCACAGCCCGAGATTGAATCAGTCCGTCACAGTGCTCGCCGGTTACTCTGCGGCGTTCATGTTGTTACTGCTGATCTGCAGTCAGGTCGGTGGCTGTCGCGAGCTGTATGAAATTCCGGCCGGAGGAGGTCAGCAGCAGACAATCGCCCAAACGGTCAAACTGCAGAAGGTCATTAAGAAAAGATACGTGATCAATCCATTCAGCGCGATTAGTTTTAAGGTGCCTCCGATCGATGATGTGAAGCTGCAACTGACCGAGATTACCGAGCATGCATATACGGTTGGCTTTGGCCAGGGCGCGGGGGCTGGCTTTGCTGGTGGAACGAACCAGGGACAGGTGCGCTTTATTCGCCTTGAGTACGCAGGCGGTGACTGGGATCAGGACTATGGTATCGGTTCGGATGTGAATATGCTGATTGAATACGGCATTCGCACGAAACAGAAAGTTGCCAGGCTGACGGAGTCGCGGACAATTTCGGAGCTGAAGAATTTCCCTGCTGAAAAAAGTCCGCCGCTCGTGTATCTAACCGGCCAGAAGAATATTTCCATATCGGACAGTGAAGTAAAAATTCTGCGCGACTATCTGCTGGAAAAACATGGGATGATTTTCGGCGACAACGGAGGCAGTGGAAACTTTCACAATCAGTTTCTGGGAATGATGCAGCG
>JBBJME010000351.1:0-6555 GCA_037719765.1 Planctomycetaceae bacterium | reverse complement strand
GTGCGCAGCACCCTTCGGGCCATTTGGCTATTGGTTCCTGACCCCTTTTCCAGCCGGACGTAAACAGGAACGCGCGTCGGCGGAGCGAGGTCGCCTACGTTCCGTCAAGCGCTTCCCAGCGTTGAAAGCAACCGGCGAGGTCGTCGTCGATTTGGGCGAGTTCCGTGGCGGCTTTGGCGATCCGGTCACCGCCTGATGGGTAAAACCCCGCGGCCGCCATGTCCGCGTGCAGTTGCTTTTGGCGTTTCTCCAGCGATGCGATGCGGTCCGGAAGTTCATCCAGTTCTCGCTGTGCCTTGAAACTGAGTTTTCTGGATTTCACACTGACCGCTGTTGAACCAGAGGATGAACCTGCATTCGACAGGACGCTTGCCGTCGGCTTCACGAGCGCAGCGGCTTCACGAGCGATCGTGACACGCTGATCTCTTGTTCTGAGCCAGTCATCGTAGCCGCCGTCGTATTCACCGATCTGGCCGTTTCCTTCAAACACGATCGTGCTCGACACGACATTGTTGAGGAATGCTCGATCGTGACTCACCAGCAGCACCGTGCCGCTGAATGTCGGCAGCATTTCTTCGAGGAGTTCCAGCGTTTCAGCGTCGAGGTCGTTTGTTGGTTCGTCAAGCACCAGGATGTTCGCGGGTTTGGACATCATCTTCGCCAGCAGAAGTCGATTTCGTTCACCCCCGCTCAGAAACTTCACCAGCGTTTGAGCCCGTTCCGGAGAAAACAAAAAGTCCTGCAGAAAGCCCATGATGTGCCGTTTCTGATCATTGATCATCAGAAAGTCGGTGCCATCACTGATGTTTTCACGAGCCGACTTGTTCTCGTCCAGCTGATTTCGAAGCTGATCAAAATAGCCGACGGCCAGATTTGTCCCCTGCCGCACTTTGCCTTTCGCTGGCACAAGCTGTCCCAGCAGGATTCGTAACAGCGTGGACTTTCCGGCACCGTTGGGCCCGATAATGCCGATGCGATCATTTCGAAATACGGTGGTGGTGAAGTCACGAATGACCGGTTCACCGCCATTGAAAGAATGCGTGACATTTTCAAGCCGCGCAACAATCTGTCCGGACCGTTCCGCTTCCTGCAGAAACATTTTTGCGTTGCCGACTTTCTGCCGCCGCTGCCGACGTTCTTCTCGCATATCCTTCAGGGCGCGAACACGACCTTCGTTGCGCGTGCGGCGGGCTTTTACGCCTTGACGGATCCAGCGTTCTTCTTCGGCCAGCTTCTTGTCAAACTGAGCCTGCTCGACCGATTCGGCCGCGAGCAGTTGATCGCGGCGAATCAGGAATGTCTGATAATCACAAGTCCAGTCGAACAAACGTCCTCGGTCCACTTCGACAATGCGGTCTGCAATGTCCTGGAGGAAGACACGATCGTGCGTCACAAAAATCAGCGTGCCGCTGAAGCGTTTCAGAAATCCCTGAAGCCAGACGATGGACGTGATGTCCAGATGGTTCGTCGGTTCGTCCAGCAGCAGAACATCCGGTTCACGAATCATAGCCGCGGCGAGGAGAACTCGACGCTTCATCCCGGCGGAGAGCGAAGAGTATTTCATATCCGGGGGAAGCTGCATTTCTACAAGCAACGCGTCCAGCCGATCTGCGGCCGACCACTCATCGGCGTCCGCGATCGCGTGGCTGGCATCTTCGTAAGCCTTGAGTTCCTTGTCTGTCAGCTCGACGCCTTCGTGCAGCTTGTGGCCAATGTTGCGATAGTCGCTGACCGCACTGCACAGCGGACCAAACCTTGAGCCGCCATTTCAAATGCGGTTTTGTCCCCTCCGGAGGGGACTTCCTGATCCAGACGCGCAATAACCCCTTCAGACTGCACATCAACCGAACCGTCGTCCGGCTTGAGCAGCCCTGCGATGAGCTTCATCAGAGTCGATTTTCCCGCGCCGTTGCGGCCGACAAGGCCGATTCGTTCGCCGCGTTCGATATGCAGCGTAATCCCGTCGAGCAGGTTGGGCTTGGAATACGTAAACGTCAAATTATTCAGACTGAGCAGTGCCATAGCCTTCATTATATCCAAATCGAGTCATCAGGCGAACGGATGTGAATCGAATTATCACAGACGGAACAACTGAATGGTGTGGCGACTGCCGTTGCCCTCTGTTAAATTGCGGTGAATGGTCGAGTCATTCACAGATTCAATGAAAGCATCGTTTCGATGAACGAACGTGAAAAAGGGGCTCAGGACTGGTTCAAAAAGGGCACTGAGGCCATGAACCACAAGAACTGGGATTACGCGATTAAGGCCTTCGGGAGTTGCGTCACGCTGATGCCTGAGATGCTTCTTTACCGTCAGTCCAAGCACGGCTGTATTCGCAAGAGCTACAACGACAACGGTTCCGGCGCGAAGATGGCCGGAATGCGACTGATGGGCATTCGTGGTCGTATCAAGAAGTGTCGGATGCAGAAGGACTGGAAAGGCGTTGAAACGGCTGTCGAAGAAGGACTGCTGCTGAATCCCTGGGACGCGCATCTCATGTTTGACCTGGGTGACGCCTGCGAGAACCAGCAGAACATGGGCGTCGCGCGATATGCACTGGAACGCGCGGTCGAATACGACAAGGACAATATCGAATACAATCGACGCCTGGGACACTTGCTGATTGAACGGCGCGATTATAAACCCGCGAAGGCCTGCTTTGAACGCATCTATAAGCTCGATTCAAACGACGGCGATGCGCGCAGCATGATGAGTCGCATCGATGCGGAAGCGACCATGGATCGTGGTGGCTATGACAATGCGGAAAATACGCGCGATGTGAAAGTGGAACAGCCCGTTGCTCCGGTGAATGCCTATGAAGCTGATCGCCAGGCGCGCAAAGGAACACCTAAAGCGGCTGATGCTCCAGGCGAATCCGACGAAGCCGATCTGCTGCACGCGATTCGAAAAGATCCACAGAATCTGAATCTGTATCTCAAGCTGGCCGACCTGTACATCAAAGATCGGCAGTTTGGAAAGGCTCAGGATCATTACAACAAGGCTCTCGAGATTTCCAAAGGCAACGCAGATATTCGCGAGAAGCTGCATGAAGTGCAATTGATGATGCTCCGCAATGACGTCAGTGAAGCGGCGGAACGGGCTCGCAGCAATCCTGGCAAAGAACGCCTGATCGAAAAAGCAAAAACATTGAAGGAAGAACTGCTTGCCAAAGAGGTTGAATTCCTGACGCACAGCGTGGAACTGCATCCGAGCGACATGCGGAAGAAATACGAACTGGCTCAACGAATGATGAGCATCAAGGAAGCATCCAAAGCGATTCCGTTATTGCAACAGGCTGTGTCTGATCCGCGGATCAAAGTCGAAGCACTCGTGCTGCTGGGTGAATGTTTCACAAAGGACGGCAAACTGGATCTCGGTCGGCGACAATTCGAAAAAGCCCTTGACGGCCTGAATGCTGCCGACAAGCCGGATCCCTTTAAGTTGGCTCATTATTACCTTGGCCGCATTTATGAAAAGGCGAAAAAAAAAGATCAGGCCGAACATCACTACGGCGAGATTCTGGCGGTTGATTACGAGTACAAAGATGTCTTGAAACGTCTCGAAGACCTGGGGGGCGGCGAAGGCGGAATCGTAGAGTGAACAGGTGCGAGTTATCGTGAATTCGACAATGTTGTCCGTGTCTCCGACGCGGGGCACGGCGACGTTGGAATTGAGGCGTTTGTGTGAATCCGACCGTATGCCAGCACGCGTTTAAGCTTGATTCTTTCGTTGTTCAATTCTTCAGGAGGCCGTCATGAATTCTGCCGTTCGACCGTTATTGCAAATGACAGAGGCTGAGTATATCTCGTGGGAACGTCAGCAGCCGGAACGCCATGAGTACTGGAGGGGCGAGGTCTTTTGTCAGGCGGGTGGGACTCGGCGGCACAGTCTGGTCGGAACAAATACGGCCGGGGCTGTCAGTCAACTGTTGAAAGGCCACGACTGCCAGGCGCACGGCAGTGACATGCGAGTCCATATTGAAGCAACTGGCTATCATGCGTATCCGGATGTCTCTGTCGTCTGTCCTCCGATCGAGGGTGACGAGGACGACGAGATCTCAAACCCGGTTCTGGTCGTGGAAGTGCTGTCGCCTTCGACCGCTGACTTCGACCGAGGCGGAAAGTTTGGACACTACCGCCAGATACCGTCTCTACAGGAGTATCTGGTGCTGTGGCAGGACGAGCCTCGTGCCGAACAGCATACTCGCACCGAAGACGGCTTGTGGCTGCTCCGTGAAGTTGTTGGCATTGACCAGACATTGCAGCTCGCAAGCCTGAACAAACAGCTTGCCCTGCGGGACGTGTACGACAAGGTGCAGTTTGCTGACTCTGCGCAGTGACGAGTGAAATCTGAGACCTTTACGAACTGGCGGATCAGATTTCCAGCTCGATCCTGGCCAATGGCGAATTGTGCCACTCACTTCTTTCTTGGTGCCCACAACCCGATCCTGCGGATTCGGGCTTCGCTTTCTGCCTGGCGGAGCGTTGGTTCCAAATCGACCGGTAACCCAAAGGCGGCCAGCAGTTTCACGCGACCTGCCGACAGCATCCGTTGATTCACCAATGTGCCGTCTGCTTCAAAGACCCACGCCAGCGTCCGTCCATAGCGATCGGTTTTGGGATAATCGATCCGGAGTTCGACTTCCCGACCTTCGATGCGTTCACGTAACCAATCCGTAGCTTCGGCAGAAAAATCTTCCCTTGGCTTATTGCCAAAACCCGCTTCCGGGGCATCGATGCCCAGCATTCGAACATGCCGTCCGTCATCCAGGACAAATGTGTCTCCGTCGATCACGTGCTGCACGACGGCTTTCGAACGCGGCTTCCCGTCGCTCGCCAGTTCGGGCCTGAACACAGCAATCCGCAGCACTGCCAGCAACACAAAGATCAGCACGGCGATGGTGGCGGGCGTCGGCGGACGGCGTTTTCGGGGCTTCTGATCCTTTCCACCCATGATTCAGCAACATCCTGCGGTGTGTGGATGAGAAGCAGACAACAGTCGCCCCGGTCACATTTCCTGCCCAGTCAGCCTCGCCACTTCGTTAACATCTTTATCACCGCGGCCGGACAGGCACACGACGATCACATCGTTTGCACTGCGCTGAGCAGCAGACTTCATCGCCCAGGCAATCGCATGAGAGGTCTCAATTGCCGGGAGAATCCCTTCCGTTTTCGCCATCGTGCTGAATGCACTCAACGCCTCATCATCCAGGATATTGACGTAGTTCACGCGGCCAGTGTCTTTCCAGTAACTGTGTTCCGGGCCGACACCCGGATAATCGAGCCCGGCAGAAATCGAATGCACGTCCGAAGTCTGGCCATCTTCATTCTGTAAAACGTAGCTGTAGCTGCCATGCAGAATTCCTGGTTTGCCGTGAGTGAGCGTACTCGCGTGATCACCCGGTTTGGATCCGCGTCCACCGGCTTCCACACCCGTCAGCGCGACACCGGCATCATCGACAAACGGATAGAATATCCCGGCTGAATTCGAGCCGCCGCCGACGCAGGCAATCACTTCATCAGGAAGTCGCCCCACCTGATCCAGACACTGTTCCCGCGCCTCACGTCCGATGATCGACTGAAAATCACGAACCATCATCGGAAACGGATGCGGTCCCACCACACTGCCAATGATGTAGTGCGTGTCTTGCACGGAGGACATCCAGTCACGCATGGCTTCATTGATGGCATCACGCAGCGTGCGCGACCCTGTGGTCACGGGACGCACTTCGGCGCCCATTGTTCGCATGATGAAGACATTCAGTTTCTGGCGCCGCACGTCTTCTTCGCCCATGTACACAACGCAGGGCAGTCCAAATCTGGCACACGCGGCGGCGGTTGCCACGCCATGCTGACCGGCCCGGCTCTGCAATGACGCGAGTCTTGCCCATCCGCTGAGTCAGCAGGACTTGTCCCATCGTGTTGTTGATCTTGTGCGCACCGGTGTGGTTGAGATCTTCGCGCTTAAAATAGATCTGTGCGCCGCCGCATTTCTGAGTAAGCCGTTCCGCAAAGTAGAGTGGATTTGGACGCCCGACGAAATGTTTCAGCAGATCCCGCAACTGCCGATCAAATTCCGGATCCTGTTGTGCCTCTTCATACGCTGCCGTGAGCTGATCCAGCGCATACATCAAAGTCTCAGGAACATAGCGGCGACCAAATTCGCCAAATCGACCGCGTTCATCCGGAACGGCACTGACAAGTGAGCCACCGACGGGCTGTGAGAATGATCCAGGAACCGGGGACATCGACATGAATCTTCAGCCTCACGAAGGCGTTGCAACTGGGGAACCGATGGGGAGTTTCAGGAATTGTAGCAATCGCCTTCGGCCTGGCCAACGGCGTGGACGCATTGATTCAATTCGCCCATCGAAGTCGAGCTCTGGATGGGGCGATGGCGCGAAGCCTGAAGCTCGGTGGCGTCAAATCGTGACGGCTTCGATGCCAAGTTTACTTTGAACGGTGCGGCTGAGGGTTTCGCGGACGACTTCAACCGGGATGCGGTCGTAGACCCGCTGGAAGAAACCCTCCACAAACATGTGCATGGCCTCTTTTC
>JBBJME010000350.1:0-6565 GCA_037719765.1 Planctomycetaceae bacterium | reverse complement strand
GGACCAGCCGGTCGCGCGGGTGCAGTTTCCCGACCTCCGCGGCCTCCGCCCGTTCGGCGGTCGCGAGGCGATGGAGCTGCGCTTCGCGCTTGGGGTCGTGAACCCGTTCGCCCACCCGGTCCGCCCGGCGGGGCGGTCACCGTTCCACCCGCCGTTCGTCTGGCGGTCGTACCCCGCCGAGCCGATCTACCAGATGAACACCCTGCGCTGGCTGGATCTGGGAACTCTCGCCGGCGGCCTGAGTGTCTTCCAGAAGAAGTGGCTCGACGAGCCCCGGCCCGCGATCCTCACGCGCCGTTCCGAGGCCGACCCCGACGACCTCCGCGTCGTCTGGCAGCACGACCGACCGATCGCCCCGGGGGCCTCATGGGACAGCGGCGAGTTCTGGCTGACCCCGCATGCGGGCGGCTGGGCCAAGGGGATCGAGCCGTACCGCCGCTATGTGTCCGAAATCAATCCCAAGCGAAGCCTGCCCCGTCGCGTCCGGGAGGGACTCGGCTTCCAGACCGTCTGGATGACCAGTCACACTTACAAGGATCTCCCTCGCATCGCGCGCGACGCGAAGGCCCACGGGATCGATGAGCTCAACCTCTGGGTCTGGTGCGACTACGGCAACCTGCCCATGAAAACGCGGCCCAGTCTCGGGACCGAGGCCGAGTTCCTCGACGCAATCCGCCAGGCCCGGGTCAAGGAGGGCGTGAACGTGACGCTGTTGGTGAACCTCCTGAGCCTCAAGGACGAGCTCGCCCCCCGCTACGGCGTGCGTCCCGGCACCGCGCCGAACTGGGACTTCGACCCTGGTCGGTCCCCGGTGCCAGGCCGCCCCGCTGTCCGGCCCCTCGGGACAGTTCAACATCCCCTATGACAACAAGCTCTGGCGCGAAGACGTCGCCCGCGACCTCAGCCGCTGGGCCAAGGCGGGTGCCGGTTCGTTCTGCTGGGATGTCTTCCAAGACGGCGGGACCATGGACTTCGTCGAAGCTGTCCGCGGGTTCCGGGCGATTATCCGGCCCTTGGACCCCGAGGCCACCTTCGCGGGGGAGCCTTATTTCGGCAACATCGAGCGCGCCGCGCAGGTGCTCGACTACACCTGGAACTGGGTCGATTACCTGGAGGCGACCCCCTACGTCAATACCCTTGGCGTCCCACGGCTCAACTGCAACATCGAGAGCGACCCGCGCGTGGTCAAGATGGCCTTCGCTGAGAACCTGTATCTGAACCTGATGCCGAAGGTCCCCGACGACAACAATGGCACCAAGCTGCTGAGCGAGGAGCCGGCCCTCGCAGAAGCTGTGCGCGAGGTGGCCACGCTGCGCAGGAAGTTCCTTCCGTACTTCATCGACGGCGTGGCGCTGGGCGAGTCCGTCCTGGCCAAGCCCGCCTGCCGCCACGTCCGCGAGAACCTCGCGGGCGAGACCGGAGGCGCCCTTTTCCGAGCCCCGAAGTTCGAGTACCCGGCCGTGTTCGTCCGCGGCTATCAGCTCGACAAGAAGCTGCTGCTGATCGTCCTGAACAACGACGACCGGCCCCGCGAGATCGACCTCGCCTGCAACCTGTCCCTCTGGCTCCCCGCCGACGGCCCCTACAGGGTCCGCCATCTGGACCCGACCGGAGAGGTTCTCCGCACCGAGACGCTCCCGCGCGACGGCTCCGACGCCCCCCGGACGCTCCGCACCCGCAGCCTCAAGCCCCTCGAACTGGGCCTCCTCGAGGTGGAGCAATGAGGGCCGGGTGCCATGCCTGCGCTTTGCACGCATGACCGGGAAGGCATCGGCGGGGCGAGCTGGCTGGTCGCAAGCTAGCCGCCGAACTTATAAGCGACGGTCTTAAGAATGGTCAATAACTGATTCAAAACAAATTTTGAATTCCTTTCTGTTTTTTGTTCATTGCCGCGAGTCGCGCGCAGAGATTCGCGTCCCGGAGCTGTTGGATTTTTTGAGGCATGACTCGGGTGTTCGATGGATTTGCGATGAGGCTCTGATTAGGATGATCCTTGGCTGGCGAAACGGAGGCAAGCTCTGTGGGGACACAACTTGCTGAGGGATAGTCAGCTCGACGGTGCGTCGATGGACGAACCAGAGCGTTCGGAGGATAATCTCCGAACGCTCATTTTACGGGACACAGTGTTGGTACTCTCCACAGTTGATTCGACTTGACCAGCGCATTGAGGATCGTCAAGAGCTTTCTCATGGCTGCGGTCAGGGCCACTTTTTTGGGTTTTCCTTTTGCCAGCAGACGTTGGTAGAAGGTCTTGATGGTGCTGTTCCAGCGCGTGGCTGTGAGTGTGGCCATGTACAGCACAGTACGCACTGTCGAACGACCGCCGCTCGTTTTTCTTTTGCCCACGGATTTTCCTGAATCGTTGTTCATTGGCGCGACGCCAACGAGTTTCGCAATCTCTTGACGATTGAGTTGTCCGAGTTCAGGAAGCTCAGCCACAAGGGTGCTGACAGTGACAGGCCCAACACCCTTCACGGAATTCAGGATTTCGACTTTGCGTGCATTGGGCTCGTCGGCCTGAACCGCTGTTTCGATCTGTCCTTCTATCGCTTTCAGCTGTTTCTTCAGGCTTCCGACAACAGTCTCGATCGATTTGCGGATATCGCGATCGACCGTCTGCTGGATGCGGTTTTTCTCCTGATTCATGAGGTCCAAAAGCTGCCGCCGCCGCTGAACCAGAGCGGCAAGTTTGATTTCGTCATCGGATTGAGCAACCTGCGGCGCTGGTCTCACCACTTCGCCAAATCGCGCGATGACTTGCGCATCGATCGCATCGGTCCTGGCGTTCTTGCCGATGCCTTTAGCGAAGTCGCGAACCTGGCGTGGATTCACCACGGCCAGCGCGATTTTCCGCTGGTGCAGGAGCTTGACCAGCAGCGACTCATAGCCGCCGGTGGCTTCCATCACGACGATCGTACTCGCTGTTTCCAGAAGCGAATTGATCCATGTGTTGATTGCTTTTCTTGTGTTGCCAATGGTTGCCGATTGGCCATCGGCGCTGGCGATGTCGAGTGTCCCTTTCGAGACGTCGATACCCACAAACCTTGAGAACGAGTAAGATACAATATTCATTTTGTCCCTTCCTGGTAAAATTCGAGCTCACAGTGAATGTGGCTCAAGCGACGGTTCGGGTTTGAAATGAAACGGCTTGCGATCAAGCTTATAAACGGTTTCGAAAACCAAGGCTTTGACGATCTGCAAGCCGCTGTTCTCACAGGACGGCCATCCTGTGAGAACTTCTCCTTTGTAACTGCCGCAGGCAGAACTGCAACTGAGCTACAAACACAAGATTCTGGAAGATACTAGGCTTTGACTTCGCGAGCGCATACAAATTCCGCAGAGTAATTTTCGCGGTTGAGCGTACTGGGCTTGTGGCGATGACTTCCCGTCGAGCCGAAGCTCAAGGCATTTGTTCAAGAAGCCCGGTGGTTGAGCCACGCCGGGTGTAGTATCAGTAACGCTTCCACACTTTGAACAGTCGTCAGCTCCACTGACACTCCCACCGAAGCACAGTCAGTCAGTATGTGGCTTGGGACCGCCCCAGCGTCATCCTCCCGCTGTCGTCCGCCATGTCAGGATGCCGGTCCTCCGAGCTCGCATGCATGACAGGTTGATGCCATTTTGTTAAGCTTCAACCAACGACTTCTTCACTGAACGAGGAGTGATAATTTGCTTGCTTGGGCCCCCGGATTAATGGAACTGATCATCGTCAGTGTCGTCCTGCTTATACCCGTTGCCGTGGTCCTCGTTGTGGTGGTGATTGTTGGGCTTACGCGCAGCGGCAAATCGTCAGGCACAAATCCAAACCTGAAACCATGCCCGGATTGTGGTCGAATTGTGTCACTCCGCGCGTCGTCCTGCCCGCAGTGTGGGTGCCCACTTCAGACGCGCGGATAAGACTCCGCCGTGTCAGTAGAGGTCTACTCAATCACCAATGTCCGAGACAGAGCTTTCTGGAAGTAGCTGTCCATTTCCCCGCAGATGACTGTTGTCGCCACAACGCTTGACGGGTTTTGGGATTGGGATCAGCTAGTTGAGTCGGGAATCACCGGGTGGATCGAGACTGCAGTTACTGACGATGCGGAAAAGCAAATGGCATTGCTCCGGCGCATAAAACCTTAGCGGTGCAGGTCGTGTCAATTGTTTTATCTCAGATTGCGTTCTATCGCCCGACCCTTATCGGCGTAATTGTACTTCCCGAACCACGGATCAAGGGGCTCCTCAATCGCGAGTCCAGCGCGGCTTTCGTCGCCGACAGAGTTCCGTGGATCGTCGTATTCTTCATCTTCAACTTCATCATCTTCATCAGCGTCGCAGTCGGCAGTCCTCTGCTCCATGGACTTTGACTTCGCACTTTGAATCGGTTTACCATTTGCGGAGCGCCATGATTCCATTGTGCTACATCCGACAAGCGGGATCGCGATAAGGCAGGCGGCAAGCAACAGTAAAGGCGATCGACTCATCGGAAATTCCTGCACAATGTTACGTCAATAAGTGCCGACGTGACGAATAGGGAATGTCACACTTCGCAACGTCGATTTCGACATCAGGAAGTCTAAGTGCCGATCAAACTGCGCCCAGAGGACTTCATGCATCCCCTTGACATACTTGTCATCTCACTACACCGGGAAAATGCTGAAATCAGCGTCGGTGATACAATCGCAGTCTCGCTTCGGCAGAATCTGCACGTTAGTATGCTTAAACTGGTGCAGGCCATCTCCGTGCGAGGCACCGCACTTTGATGTGCAAACTCCGGGCCAGCACGAGCAAGTGATGGAAACAACGCCAAGCCAATACAAACGCGCGAATGACCCGATGGAGAATGTCAGTTTGGATGACGCGGTGGCGTTTTGTGGGAAGTTTTCCGCGTGATTTGTGGCGGCGGTTGGTGCCACGACGCGAGGGATTGCCGGACGGCGTGCCGTGGCACATCCTTCCAGCTGGGGCGCTCACCAGCCATCGCAGGATCGCAGGAATCGAGAGCAAAACCAAGGCCACAAAAAGTACATCAGATAACTGCCGGTTGCAGCCACGGCCAACGACAAGATCGGCCATGCCACGCTGAGGCATTTGGATTCGGCACTTTTCCGTGTCTCAGGCAGTTCGTACGGATTATCAGTCATCGCCGATTGCCTACACCCACCGTCGCAACGATCACAAGCATGATCAGCAATATTGTGAGCAGTCCGTATGTTGGAGGATAAATTTCTCGAACCACGAAGATCGCAGAACCGAGGATGCCACAGACTGCAAATACCACAAGCGGCCATCGCCATGATCCGCGGTTGGGCTGGAAGTCGTCGCCCTCAGGGGGTTCGTATGGATTGTCAGTCATCGCTCACTCGTATCCGTAAACGGTGGCCAACATTATCAGGACCGACACAACGCACAGGACAGTCAATACATTCGCGTTCGCTGGAATGCTCGCCACGGCCGAATTGAATAGTCCTGTCGCGGCCAAAATCCGACGCCGGATTCTGTTACGCCGATTTCGATTTGGATCGTGCGGAATGTCATGCATCACCGGTTCCCCATCTGCAAAACGAAACGAGGCCGCCGCATTGTGAATCGGGCTCCACGTTTGATCAATTCACCCCAGCCACCGCCAACATCGAGCCCTTCCGCACCGGTGGAAGTGAAACAAGGACTTCCCTCAGTTCGACGCTGGCCATTCAATCTGACTGACATCAGGAAACAACGTTCGATCAGGCGTGCAATTCAGCGGTATCCCCATTGCTGCTGATCGGAACAATGAACCGCACCCGCAGATGTGAGTTCTTACGCATCCACTCGGCCAATGTACGGGACAAGAACTGAATCGGTTGGACCATGTTGCATGCCGATCAGGACTCGACAGCAGCTTTCGTTGCTGCCCCCCATGTTCGCACACTTGAATTCGAACGGTGAGATCAAAAAGAGTCGGAACTGTCGTCATGCTGACTCTGGGAATACCGGTTGTTAAATATCCAGGTGCCCTGACGGCCACGATTCACTTCGAAAAATTTTTCACACTAAAATGTCTGCTCAATTAATGCTGAGATGAGGCTGTATTGTGGCCAGACCGGTCAAACATTTCGCACGAGAGGTCGTTGTTTCGTGCTTCCACGGTGTATTGTGACAACTCGGAATTCTCAAAACCTGCACTATTGAACCCTGCACACGATGTGCAGGCGTCAATGGTATACAACGTGCAATACATGAATCAGGATCGTTTGCGTCATTCGTGTTGTAGTTGTCGCCGAGCCCAAAAGTCATCGGCCATAAATTTTTGCCAATACGATTTACTCGTGAACCTGTGTGACTTCTCCAGGATGGAGTTCTTCCCAGTAAAGTGAATACGACGTGTGTCGGATCACTTCACAAAATCTTTAGGGCGTCAGTCATGTTACGAAATCTGTGGAAGTTCGCATTGCTTTGCGGTGTTGCGATTTGTGGCAGTTCATTGGGGCCTGCCCATAACGCCATTGGTCGGGATAAGACGAATTCAATCCTCGAGACTGCCGGTGACTATATTCTTGTGCAGCACCACGGCGGTGGCGGTCACCACGGCGGTGGCGGTCACCAC
>JBBJME010000349.1:0-6568 GCA_037719765.1 Planctomycetaceae bacterium | reverse complement strand
ACACCGCGACGCGTTTCTGCAAACTCCCCATGGCGATCAGATTGAGTTGACCGCCGACACAGTTTCGGACGGTGTGGTTTTTCGGTCGAGTCGAACCATTCTTCCCGGTGACTACAGACTGCAGCTCGGATTGTCGGGTGAATCGATTCCTTTTCATGTTCAGCGCAATGCCAAAGAATCCGATCTGACAGGGCTTTCGGACGCGGATCATACGCTGCTGGCCGATACGGCGGGGTTGAGTGGCAGTCTGCTGAATTCAAATCTGAGCAGCACGAGTCACAGTGATGCCGTGTGGCCCATGTTGCTGATGCTGCTGATTGCGTTGATGAGTTGTGAACTGATTCTGTCCGGCATGATTTCACGTGAGCGATTCGGGACGGAAACGATTGCCGAGACCTCGGAAAAATTTGGTGAGGGCGGTTTTGGAGTGCTGGCGTCGTTCGGTCAGAGAGAAAGCTTCAGCGATGCGGCACTAACCGCTGGTGCCAGAAAGCAAGTCTTATGAGCGGAATGGCGCTAGCCACCGGTAACTGTTTCATTAATCAGTCCTTTCGGAAAATCTAATCAGACCGACACAGGCGGCTTTCGCCGTTCCGCTCATGTGAATTGAGCACAGAGGGAAATCATATGAAAGATTTTGTCACATACTTCATCACTTGGACACTACGGAACATGGTTGCCGGGAGATGCTCGAGGCTGGCGAAAATGGAGGAAGGGCTATCAGGTTCCTCAACCCCGTCTTGAGAATTGGTGCCGAGAACAAATGACAGAATTACCCGTCATCCTTAACAGAGTGCAGCGTGAAAAAGTTGAAGCGGTCTGCCAGGAGCATGCGGAGCATCGACGATGGGAGCTGCATGTGGTGAATGCGCGATCGAATCATGTGCATGTTGCAGTGACGGCGGATAAAGTAGCGGAAGTCGTGAGAGATCAATTGAAAGCAAACGCGACGCGAGTTCTGCGTCAGAAACCTGAAGCAATCGTCAATGAAAAGATGTGGACGCGGGGTGGAGACTGTGAAATTGTCAATGGCGATGACGAACTGGAACAGGTTGTGAAGTATATCGTTGAAGCGCAAGACAGAATGGACCGAGAGAAATGAACGGATCGGCATCATCCGCCGGTAACAGGTTCCGCATTCAGTGGTTTCGGAGGATACAGGCACCGGCGGCTAGCGCCGTACCGCTCACAAAAGGACGCCGGCGCCTGGTGCCGTTCCGCTTACAGAACAAACAATGATGCCACCAACCACAACCAATAACCTTGAACGTCTCGCACTGGAAGGGCCGATCGGCCTTCCACTGGCAATCGGAATTGCGCTGGTGTTGCTGGCGTTGTTTACAGTGTCGCTTGGCATGGAACGACGCATTCTGGGCAATCGATATACGGTGTTCTTCTGGCTCCTCCGCGGGACAGCGCTCGGTGTGGCAGTTTGGATGCTGCTGGATCCGACGCGAGTGCTGGTCGAGGTTTCAACAACTCGCAAGTCAGTCGCGGTGCTGATGGACGTCAGCGGCAGTATGCAGACGATTGACCCGGAAGGAACGTCGGACGACCTTCGCTGGGCCATGTCGCAGGGACAGAGCCAGCAATTCCCGGCAACTCGTGCTGCGGACCAGGCCTGTGCGGCAGCGGGAATTGCAGAAAAGCATCTGCAGCAGGCGTCTGAAGCTCTTGTGCAGCATCAGCGGGAAAGCCTGGTTGTCGAGACAACCAGCGGCGCGATCGAAGCGATTCGCAGTGTTCGAGTGCATGTCGGGACTGTCATTGAGGAACTCCAGGCCGCAGGTTCCGCGAAGATGGATGACTCTGCCAAAGTGCTGTCGAAGCAGATTCTCAAAGAACTGGAGGGCTCGGAGTTTGTCGCATTCGGAGAACTGTGCGACGCTCTGAAGAAGGGACGGACGCCGTCTGAAAAGGCTGGCGGGAAGTCTGCCGGATTGCACAATCGACTGACGGGAATCCGCCGACAATTGAGCGAACTCGCTCGAGACGTGGCTCAGCTGGATTCGGACAAGGCCCAAAGCAATCAACCGCAGATGCTGTCAGCAATTCAACGATCGCCGCGCATAGTCGAGCAGCGGGATTTCTGGACTCGCTCGGCAGTTCGGCATAAGACCGTGCGTGAGAAGGCGGATGTCAGAGTCAGCACATTCGATCAGTCGCCGACGTTACTCACTGGCCAGGCGAACGCCACGGAATTGGTCCGGGCTTGCTCCTGGAGCCCGATCAGGATTCTGAAGCGCAGCGTGAGTGGCAACAAAGCAGGCACCGATATTTCTTCGGTACTCGAACAACTGAGCCGTGATCGTCATGATCAGCCTCTGGCAGCAGCATTCATTCTGACCGATATGTCACACAACAAGGCCGGAGTTGCCAATCCTCGTGAAGTGGCGGCGGATCTGGGAGGGACGCCGGTGTATGTGATCCCGATCGGCAACACACAGTATGTGCGAGACATTCTGGTGCAGTCAGTGTTCTGCCCGGCTGTGGCCATGCGAAATGACGACATTGTGATTGAAGCAGTCATTCAGGCTTATGATTGTGAAGGGGAAACATGTCTGGTTCAGTTACTGCAGGACGGGAAGCCGATTGACAGCCGGACAGTCCAGCTGGATTCCGGATTTGCGACGCGGCGAGTTCGATTTGATCAGAAGATGTCCGAAGTGGGCGTTCAGCGATTTCAGATTGCGGTGAGCCCCGTCGGGAAAGAACTGACAGAACAGAACAACATAGATGACTTCGAAGTGAACGTCACTCGCAGCGAGATCAAGCTGCTGCTGGCCGACGAGATGCCGCGCTGGGAGTATCGTTATCTGGCTCAGTTGTTTCGACGCGATCCCAAAGTCGAACTGGACGAAATGCTGTTTCATCCGCGACCAGTGGCGACCGGCCGCCGCAGCGCTTCAGGTACATTTCCTGTGACGGTGGATGACTGGGATCAGTATGATGTCGTGATGCTGGGCGATTTGACCGTCGAGCATTTCCCGGTGGCGGCGCAGGAATCGCTGATTGAATACATGAAAGAACGCGGTGGTACGGTGATTTTGATCGCCGGGAAAGAATCCATGCCGGAAGCCTATGCCAAACATCCGCTCGCGGACGTGCTGCCGGTGACCCGCATGAGTGCGGAAGCAAGCGTCAGCGATGACAGCGGGTATTCCTTTCATGTGACGGACGCGGGTCAGTCGCATAATGCTCTGATGATTGGCGAAACGGAAGAGGCCACGAAGATCGCCTGGGATTTCATCAATCAATTCGCTCCTCTGCATGAAGTTTCGCCGTGGCGACTGCCTCGACCCTCGGCGACAACGTTGATTTCGGCCGTCCCCAAAGGTACTCTGGACAAAGAGCATGCCGAGAAGATCAGCGCGTTTCTGTGCTGGCAACCCGTGGGTCGCGGGCGCGTTGTTTATCTGGCCGGTCCCGACACCTATCGCCTGCGTTTTCTGCGCGGGGACCGATTGCATTATCGGTTCTGGGGCCAGATGCTGCGATGGGCTCTGGCGTCAGATCTGTCGGCGGGAACGGAAGTTGTGCGAGTTCGTTCTGACAAGACGCAATACAATTCCAATGAGTCGATTCAGGTTGTTGTGCGCTTGACAGACAGTTTCGGCAAGCCGGTTGTGACGGCGGAGGAACTACAGGTAATCGCTCGGCAGGGTGATCAGGAGCATTCGGCTCCATTGGTGCCGGATGATCTGATTCCCGGCCAGTATGTTGGTGAATTCAAGGCGTTGCCACCCGGCGATTATCAGATCGAACCGAGAGGTGAGCCTGTGAGTCAGCTGTTGACGAGCACTCAGCAGCAATCGGTGTCGGCAAGTTTCAATGTTCAGACTGACTTGCCTGTGGAGTTTTTGGATACTCGCTGCGACCGAGCGCTGGCGCAGCAGATTGCGGATATCACGGGCGGTCAGGTTCTGCCTCCGACGGCGGTCGAAGAAGTTTTGCGGTTGACAAATCTTGAACCAGAGGTCGCTCAAAAGATGGAATCCCGGCCGCTCTGGCTGCAGTGGAAGTACCTGTGGATTGTGTTTGGATGTTTGCAGACAGAATGGATTGTTCGAAAAGTGAAGGGGCTGTGGTGACCGGAACGAGGATGAACGAATATGTCACAAATAACTCATGAGAACGCCTTTCCATCAGTGATGCGGGCCAAGCTGCGGAGTGTGCGATGGCGACAGGCGGGACTGTCAGCTGCGCGAGCGATTGCGATTGCGACATCGGTACTGCTTGCAGCGATGACGGTCGCGATGATGATCGACTGGTGCTTTACTCTCTTCGACACGCGGATGCGCATTCAGCTGACAACGACCACAGTGCTGCTGGCCGCCGTCACGCTGCTGCGCACGGGGATTCGCCCCGTCATTGCGGCCTTCGGGTGGACTCGTGCGGCCGGAACCGTGGATGAACGCATTCCACTGCTCGAAGAACGCTGGCGAACAGTTGCCAGCATTGCAGAATCCGGTCGTCAGCCTGCGAGCGCAACCGCAAAAGCCATGCTGCAACAGGTGACGAGCGAAGCGGTGGCGATGAGCACGCTCGTGAGGCCAAAACAAGTGGTCCGCAACGTTTCCCTGCGCCGCCCGGGATTTACTCTGGCAGGAGCAAGTTTGGCGCTGACGGGGTTCATGCTGATCAACTTACCGCAGACGCTGGTCCTGATGCAGCGATTCTGGTCGCCGACCCTGAACATCTCCGCGACACAGCTGGAATGTGTCACTGGTGATGTGGTTGTTCCGCGTGGTCAGAGTATTGAGATTGTAACCCGCATGAGCGGCCTGCAGCGTGCTTCGGCACTCATGGCCATGACTCCTGAGACGGCTGTCAATGTCTCAGAAGAAGTGGAGCTGAAGCCGATGGCTGACAAACCGGGAATGCTCAGCGCCACTGTGGATGTCGATGAATCCTTTCAATATCGAGTTCAGGCCGGAGACGGACGGACGGAATGGCATTCGGTGTCGGCCATTGACTTTCCAATGCTTTCGGACATCCGTCTGACGGTGACACCTCCTGACTATGTTGACGAACCGGTGACCGAGAAGACTCTCATTCCTGGTCGCATTCGTGCGATTCAGGGCAGTCAGTTTGAACTGGCGATGAAGCCAGAGCAGGAACTGAAGACACTGACTCTGGTTCTTAACTGGCCTGCTGCTGAAAAGACGGATGTGCCACTCGCAGAGTCATCTGCACGGAACGACGCACCTGCCGGGCCAGTGGCACAGACAGAGCCTGATCAGGTACGCACGACTCAGAAAACTGTGACGCTGACGCGCGGCGACGACGGCTGGTATCACTTTGAAACGCAGCTTGCAGAAGACTTCACGCTCTCACCGATGCTGCTGAGTCCGCACGGGTTGACGAACGAGAATCCTCGCGTCTGCCGAATTGAGGTGATTGACGACAAGGCCCCCGTTGCCAGGATTATCAGCCCGAATGCAGAAGCGTCGGTGAGTCCGGATGAGAAGATTGAAATCAAGTTCGAGGCGCATGACGACCACGGAATTGCGACCGCCGAACTGGTCATATACGACACGGAAACCAAAGACGGGGAAGAGCCAAAAATCCTGGCCGTGAAGCAGATTCCTCTTGGGGATCAGCAACTGCAGAAGCATGTCATTGGGAAGACGGAACTGGATCTGAAGGAACTTGGTCTGGAAGAAGGAAAGAGCATCAGCTACGCCGTGCGCGTCACCGACAATCGCATGCTGGAGATGGATCCGGAAGGCATTCGGAATCGTCTGATCGCATCGTCAGAGCCAAAGTCAGAAGCAGATGACATGAACGAAGCGGAACCTGGTTCTCAAGGCGAAACCGGAAGAACGGACAAGAATTCGGAAGCCAATGACGAAGAATCGCTGGCTCAGGCTGCTGCAGACTCCAAAGCCAGCGGAGACAAATCGCCTTCGGAAGAAAACGGCACCGATCCAAAAGAAAGTGATCCGAATGCCGTCGATCCGGACTCCACAGAGACGAACAGCGATAGCAAGAATGAGTCCACAAGTGACGATGCACCCCTGGACGACTCGAAAGGCAACGATGCGCAGGGTGAAGCTGCGAAGAACAACACGCCGCCTGAAGAAATGAACGACTCCGCAAAGGAGTCCACAGAGACAGCAACGGCTGCCGTTAACGCGGATCCTGAATCTGAAATCTCAGATATCAAATGTCAAATTGCAGCCGATGCAATCGCCAGCAACAAGAACAATGGCGATCCCAAAAACGACGCGGATCCTGAATCTCAAATATCAAATCACAAATT
Source organism: Planctomycetaceae bacterium (assembly GCA_037719765.1). Classification (GTDB taxonomy): domain Bacteria; phylum Planctomycetota; class Planctomycetia; order Planctomycetales; family Planctomycetaceae; genus SXXK01. Next base: position 303 of record JBBJME010000349.1, on the reverse strand, counting down.
GCAACCGATGCAATCGCCAGCAACAAGAACAATGGCGATCCCAAAAACGACGCAGATCCTGAATCTGAAATCTCAGATATCAAATCTCAAATTGCAGCCGATGCAATCGCCAGCAATAAGAATAGCAGTCCAAAGCCGGACGGCCAAAAGCAGAATACGATGGTCGCAAACTCGACAGGTGAGATACCGCCTTCGAAAATCCAGCTGACAGGCCAGCGATCTGACGCTGGACAGCAGCAGGAAACGGATCGCCAAAAACTGAAGATCAGTAATCGACTCGACGCACTGGCGGCACGCGACAAA
>JBBJME010000348.1:0-6617 GCA_037719765.1 Planctomycetaceae bacterium | reverse complement strand
CAGCCGGGTTACACGTTCCAGGTGAATGAAACTCGCTTCGCGACCAATGCAGTTCCGTCGGCGGTGTGCGAGCAATTGGCGAATGTGTGTACTCTGAATGATTCCGGCAGCATCCAGCGCTGGTGTCAGGCGAGGATACGATCGAGCGGCGTGCAGACGCTGCGGTTTACATTGCCGGATGCAGGTGCCGAAACATCGTTCCTGTGGTCGACGATGCTGAATGGCGAGCCTGTGGAAGTCCGTCGTGATGGCGGCGACTATCTGGTTGCGGTCCCGACGAACTCAGAGAGTCAGGTACATGTGCTGACGGTACTGTTCGAATCTGATTCCCGCAAAGCTGGAGCCTTCGGACAGACAAATCAGGGCCCGGTGCAGTTTTCTATCGACGCTGGTGAGTTACAGGCGATCCCGATCGACGTGCTGCAGCAAACGTGGCGAGTCCACTACCCACAGTCTTCGTTGCTGGTTGACAGCGACGGTCAGTTCCGACCTACATCCGGCGTGGATCAACCCGGTTGGCTGGTGTCGCTGGGTGAGATTGCCTGGCCGGCGACATCAGATTTGCCAGGGCGACTCGTTCCACTGGCGATTTTCTTCCTGGTATTGTTTGTACTGACAGTTTCAATTATTCGACGGCGATGGATCGGCGTTGCTGGATTGTGCATCGTTCTATTTCTGGGTCTTCTCCTGCTTCCGGCCGTGCAACAAGCGCGTGAGGCATCTACCAGCACAATGGCACGAAATGACGCAAGAATGCGCCAACTTTCATTGGAGGATTCCGTTGCTGCGACAGCAACACCAATGATGCCTCCGGGCGACGGGGGATGGAGTGAAGAATCGATGCCTGGTTCCGATGCGTTTGCTGCCGCTGCACCAAGAGGCGTGGGCGGATTTGGCGGCGGAATGGGTGGTGGTGGACTTGGCGGAGTCCCCGGAATGGCGGGGAATGAAAACGCAGAAGGGCTCGGTGCGCCGACCGATAGTCTTACCACTGACTCCATCGGTGGAGTTCCGCAGTCAGGTGACCAGGAAAACATGAATGGCGTTCCAATCCTCAATAAAATCCCCTACATCAGCCGGCAGGCAAGAGATGGAGAGTTTGGTGGTCGTGTCCCTCTAACGAAGTCTTTCGGAGTACAACCGGCTACAGAAACCGAACCTCAGGCCCCGCCGATTCTTGCACCTGTAGATGGCGATGTATTCAGTGTTGACCCAGACTCGCATGCGATGAACGTACTCGCAAAGCCCCGGAAAGGCAATGCTCGTCTGTCGGTCAACGTGAACCTCGACGTTCCTGCAGACTATCAGACTCGCGAGTTTGTTTCCGTCGCCGACTCCGTGCATCGGCCGTCGATGCTGAGCCTTGTCGTGCAGCGGCGCGGACAGATTGCCGCCATTCGACTGGTGGCGGCGTTGGTGGTGATCCTGGTGGCATGGCGGATGAGGTCGGCATCCCTGCTGTGGAAGCTGACTCTGGCGATCACGATGCTGCTGGTTGCTGTTGGCTTGTCACCGCTTTTGTCCAATGCATGGCAAAGCGTTATCGATGGCGTCGCGTTGGGAGCACTGGTCAGTGTGGCACTGGCGCTGGCCACTTCGTGCTGCAATCGTTGTGGCTGCCTGTTGACTCCGTTCAGATCACTAACGACCAACGGCCTCAAAACGGCATCGACGAGTTCTTTGTTGCTGTTCGCGGCCGCAATGACTGCGCACATGGCTCAGGCTGGTGGTCAGGATGCAACGCCGAAGAAGGAAATCATCCCGCAACCGGATGTGGTGGTTCCGTATGCACCGGACGAACCAGCTCTGAGTGCCGAACGAGTCTTTATCCGCCACGATGATTTTCTAAAGCTGTATCAGCAGGCGTTTCCGGATGCCTTGAAGTCTCCGAGCGTGAACCCACTGGGATCTACGGTCGTTTCTTCATTCTTCAAAGCAGAAAATCTCACTCAGGTTGATGGCACAAAACATGTTCTCAGCGTGGACGGACGTTTTGTTGTCTGGAGCGATTCAGAACAATCCGTCAGTGTGCCGCTTCCCATCGGGCCAGTCGCAATTCGCACCGTGAAAATCGATGGCAACGCAGGCTTCGTGCAGCCTCTGGTGGTTGGGATTCAGGCGGGCGAAATTCAGAATTTTGCGGGCCAGCAAATCCCGCAGCAGCAACAGCAGATTGCAAACCTCAACGCCGCGATGCCAGCCACTGAAGGCCCGGCCTACGCCGTGCAGGTCACCGGCAAAGGGGCTCATGTTGTCGATATGTTATTTGATATTACCGCCCTCGTCGAAGGCGAACTCGGCCGAGCCGACCTGCCGCTGCGAGATGCGGCTGCGGGCACACTGGAGTGGATTCTGCCTGCGGACGGACTTGATGCCAAAGTCAATGGGCGTACGAATGTGTATCGCCGCGAAGGCCGCACAATCATTCTGCCGATCGCTCAGTTATCGACCATTCGATTGCAGTGGCTGCCCTCGATTCAAAAAGTCGCTGGCGACGTGGTGTTTCATGCGACGGTCAGTTCCGCGATGTCCGTACAGGATTCCGGAATCATGCTCCGCACCACGGTAGCCGTAAATTGTCGCCAGGGCGAAATCTCGGAACTGGACATCACCATTCCAGAAGGCTACTCCGTACAGTCTGTTACCGGCGAAGACGTCGCGGGCTGGACCGCACAAAGCACTGACGCGACTCGTTCTGTCAGGCTGCAGTTGCGACGCGCTGTCAACGATGCTACCAAAGTGACGCTGCAGTTGTACGCACCGGCTCCCACGACAGAAGGAATGGCATCGCTTCCCGTGCCGATCTCCATCGTCAAAGGTGCAAGTCGAGATCTTGGCACCGTGATCCTGAAGACTGGATCGCAGTTCCAGGTGCGGTCTGATTCGCTCTCCGCCGTAACGCAAATCAACCCCAACGAAGCTCCGGCACCAGAAGGCGATGATTTGGCCGGACGACCGATGCTGGCATGGCGCTACACGCGACATCCGGCCTCTGTCACGGTCAAGGTGACACCAACCGCCGATGAGCTGAATGTAGATGCCATGCACGCCGTGCGTCTGGAAGAACAGCGCCAACTCTGGAGCAGCCGGATAACGCTGCGCGTCACCGGAGCACCTCGTTCTCATATCGACATTGCCGTGCCGAAGGGATTTCTGGCGTTGGATGTCACAGCCACCGGACTCAAGGACTGGTATCTCTCCGACGCCGTGGATGGTGACAACGCGAACGCCGACATCCGTATGCTCAGCATTCAGTTGATGGATGCTCGTGCTGGCCAGATGCAGGTCGCTCTACAGGGCCAGATGAATCGCGATGCGGATCGAACCCTGCTCAAACTGCAGCCGCCGGCCGTTATGAACGCGACGAAGGCAGATTCCGAATTGGCCGTTTGGCTCGACGCTGCTTCAGAAAGCGCCGGGCTGGAGAACGGCAGTGACTGGACCGCAAAGTCCGCAGCGGCCGTGAATCTGAACTTTCGCGAAATTGCTCCGTCGTCACCATCACTGGCATTTCAGAGCAACGCGGTTCGACCAGGCCCGTTTTCTGTGAAACTGCGTGAGGCCATTTCGACGTTGATCGGTGAATCCGTAACTGTGACCAACGTCACGGAAACCGCCGTTGAAATCACACTCGCACTGAATTGGCAAATCGCCCGAGCTGCCGCAGACTCCTTTGCCGTCGAATTGTCCACCAGCGTCGCATCGATCATGACGTTTGATGTTCCCGGCCAGCGCCGGGTGACCCGCGAGGATCTCGGGAACGGCCGAACGCGAGTGATCATGCAGCTTCAGCAACCGGTGACCGATCGTCTGTTCGTGCTCGGTATGGCCAGCCTGCCGTTGCCGACAGATCGCGTCATCCGCAGTGAAGTGCCGGGCATTGTTGTTCCTTCGGGAGCCCCATCGACATTATCGGGACAGGCCACTACTGGGTTCTGGTGAATCAGTCCAATGGATTGCTCCAGCCGACATCCGAACAGCCGGAGGACAGGGTCAGCCCGGAACAAATTACGACTCAGATTCCGCCACAGTTGCTGCAACAGGCTGTGGCAGTGCTGAAGCTGCGTCCCGAAACCGCCGCATGGAATCTTGTGTATCCGGAACAATTCCAGGTCGCGCCGGCCGTTGTCACTCTGGCGACTCACACGACGGTGATCTCCGACGATGGCAGCTGGAGAAGCCGACATCAGTTGCAGGTGACCAATGAGTCGCGTCAGTTTCTGCCTGTGGTTCTGCCGCAGGGCAGCCGCCTGTTGTACTGCCTTGTGCAGGGTCGGCCAAGTCGCGTCGTCATTCGGGGAGAAGGCAACGCTGCACGGCATCTGATTCCAATTCCGCAGTCCGGTGCGCTGGCGTCCGGGTTTGAGGTCGATTTCGCCCTGGCAGGTCGGTTTGATGATTCTGCCGCATCGATTCGGAACGAGTGGAAAAGCAGCCGATTGACGATTCCCGTACCAACGTTTCCTGAATTCCGCGATGATCCGGAGTTTGGTATTTCTGTGTCTCGTAATCGCTGGACCGTCTATGTGCCGGAATCCTGGCGGGCGACGCTGGTGGATGATCCGGAAGCGACGAACGTCATCCGCGCCGCATCGACTGAATTACAGGACGCCTACCTGTTGTCCGATGTGGAGCAGGCTGCGACACTGCTCAAAAACGTGAGATCCGCCAAAGGCAATTACGCTCGAAGTAAAGCGATGTCGGAGCTGCAGTCAGCGACGGACAAGCTACAACGCAAGTCAGGCAACGATTCGGGCGTGGAGCGGCAGCGAGGAGAAGTGCTGAGCAAGCTGAGCGAGATCAATAGTGAATTGAGTGCCAACCAGGCACCGCAGGAACTGGCAGGGCAGGTAATCACCGGCAACGGTTTTTTGTACGAGCAGGATCTTGGACAGAACCGGGACAACTACAGTAACAGCGTCTCGTTCTTTGAGAACAACGGCCGCATTCAGTCGGGTTCCGGCGGCAGTCAGCAAGGTGGCCAACGGGGCGGCCAGCAAGGATCACCGGACGCCGAGTTCCGCTTCGGGATCACGATTCAGGACCTGGAAGAGTCGGAGGAAACCAAATCATTGAAAGAGGCAGGGAAGAAGTCCGGCGACGACAAGTCCGCGGAAGAGAAGGAAGGCGGCGCAAAGCCGCAAACCCGTCCACGAGCAGCGCAGCTCGACATGAAGGTTGAGACGGCGGAAGAAAAACCCGATGGCAAGGACGGTATGGCACTTGAAGGAAAGTCCAGTCGATCACAACTGATGCAGCGTCGTGCGGGAACGGTGAATTCCGGAAAACAATTGGAGCCCCAGGACACAACGATGTTGTTCAATGCTATCGACGAAGCTGAGCAGATGGCGCAGGTAGCGTCACCGCAACAAATGGATGATAGTCTCAGTCTGCATATGACTCAGCAACAGCAGATTGAACAACGCACAACAACGCCTACAGGCCTGCTTTCGCTGAAATTCGATATCCCTACCGACGGTCGGCAAATCGACTTTCTGCGAGTCGGCGGCAATCCATCACTGGCCCTTGACGTCCGATCTTCCGACTCCGTATCTCAAGGCACGGGCCTGATCTGGCTGATCCTCTGTATCATCGGCATCCTGCTGCTGATCGGTCCCGGCCGCCATGGCAGGCCACTGATTTTCTGCCAACGCCTTTTCCTGATCCTTGCTGTCGCTGGATTCGCAGGATGGATTCTGACGACCAGCGACCTGCGAGCATTCAGCGTGATCATGTGCATCGGCGGAGCAATCGGACTCGCCGCCACAACCGCAATCGCCCAATTGGGAAATCAAAGTCGCGGTGCGACATTACCGTAGCCCAGTCGCTCCGCCGACTGAGATTCCGTTTCACCAGCTCACCAATCCCTTCACAGTCCGATTCTCTCTCCCGCTCCGCTGCTTTGCTTCCGCACCGTCGTGGACAGGAATGCGAGTCGGCGGAGCGACGTCGCCTACGTTTATTCCTCTATTCTCGTGTAATACCGAAAGCATCCCTCGGCCAGGCGAACTTTTCGCGGATTTTCCGCGACATAGGAGCGATAGCGACAGAAATCTTCTTCACTTCGGACGAGTCGATCGAATTGTTCGACCTGCCAAAACTCTCCGGACGACGGAGGGTGTAATCCATTTGAAGCATTACGAAGGTCCACATTCTTGCGCAGCCATCTATTAATCCGCGTCGCCGTGAAATGCTTCCATGACGTACATTGCGTCACCAGCGAATCTTCATCCCGAAATGCGACAAGTAAGTGCACATGATTCGGCATGACCACCGCATCGGTCAATATGTAGCGTTTGTTGTCGAAGTGCTGCAGGCTGTTCATCACGATTTCGGACAAAGTGGGTTCGCGTAATACGCAGGCACCGGCAGCAAGATCCAGTTGTTTGTCCCACGCCCTAAAAAACTCCCAATGCAGTTGCTCCCCCACAGCTGAAGGCAGTTTTGCAAGTTCTTCCTTCCAGTCGGCATCAGGGTCTAGCTGATGTTGCCGAAGAAATTCCTGTCGCTGCCGATTAAGTCGTGCGAGGGCCGCTTTGGGAAGCGAATCCGCAGTCCGCCATGTAATGAATGAGATGGTGCCCGCCTGTGCCCAATGGGGCAATCGTTTAAAGACA
>JBBJME010000117.1:0-20816 GCA_037719765.1 Planctomycetaceae bacterium | reverse complement strand
CGTTACCACAGCCGTTACCGTTACCACAGCCGTTACCGTTACCACAGCCGTTACCGTTACCACAGCCGTTACCACAGCCATCCGGAGCACAGCAAGACTCTGGTGCACAGCAGCTGTCGCAGCACGGCGGCTTAATGTCCGAACACTTGCGCTGGTACGTGTACACGTTAGTGCAGCACGGACGAGCAATCGTAGGTTTACAACACGCTGGCTGACAATCTTCAGCACAGCCGCAGCTTTTGCAACCACCAGAACCGAACAGCCCGGCGTGAGTCGAGGCCATCATTCCGGCCAGCGCGAATGCTGCACTGAACATCCTGATCCATTTCATCTTCGCATCTCTCCTTCTCAAGGAAATCGTTCCGTCAACCACCCTGATTGCCAGATGTCCGTCCATTTACCTTCGGCAAACCGTTACCGAATCCCTCGACCTGCGGCGGGAACTAGTTCTCACCTCGTTTAGCACGTCGCTGCTACTCAGAGTTCCGGACATTTGGACAGGCTTTACAGTCGCTGATTTCGCTCATGTATTGTTTGGCAGTCAGGATCTCCGTGATCCTGACATACCTCTGCAGTCCGAGGGCTGGATGAGCTATCGTCGAAGGAAAATACTCGTCTTGAGTTTCCAGAGGTCATTGCCAGCTAAATAGTTACAGCGTTTCTTGCGTCTGCCGCGCCGGTCGTAGCGATTGGGAAATCTGCATGTAAAGAAATCGCCCGAAAACTCAGCCTGGGTTCCCAGGTCGTGTCACTCTGGCAAATTCGCGCAGAACTTTTCTAAAGTCGCCGGTTCTCTGGTCTTTGCGGTTTCACGTTTCGGATCGTTCATCGGCACCCGGGGAAACGGCGCATTTTGGTTGCCAGTTAAGAAAACAGCGTTTTCCCCGGACTCAGCTGGACCGCACAGGACTTAGGCTGCAGGCAGGAAGGATTCTACCTTCTGCTGGTCGCTACCATGTGCGATCAACCGTGGTCGTGCTCGTGTGACCTGTCGCACATGTTCAGCGTCCCACGAGCTGAACGGATCGTCCAGTTTCCGCCACGACGACGGGCCGGACTGCATTTCACTGTCTGTCAGCAGGCACTCATTCAGAGCATCCCTTACCGTCGCTGCTCCACCTCCTGAACGATAAGCATCAATTCCTGGCGTCGGTCCCCCCAGACGTCGTCCCAGACAGAGTCGAGTTCTGCGAGCAATTCCGGATCGTCGGTCGGCCATTCTGCGCGCGATGTCTCGGCCCACCAGGTTCCGCCGGGTTCCGCCGCCAGCACCTGTCCAACATGTGACCAAAATCCCGACATCGCGTTTCTGGTCGCCAGCCAGAAGTAGCCCCTCGAACGCAAAATGTTCGGAGTGTTCTCGCCTTCCATCCAGAAATCCCAGAACCGCTGCGGATGAAATGGCCGACGGGCTCGATACACGAAACTGGAAACCCCATTCGCGTCCGATTCACTTGATGCGCTGCCATTCAGTATTGACTGCCATCCATCAGCTCCAGCAGTCCATTCCAGCTGATAACGCTTCGTATTGATGACTTCTTCAACCGGCACCGCCCCATGCTGAATGGCCAAAACGCGAGCGTTCGGATTCAGTTTCCTCAGAAGAGCCAGAAGGAACCTGCATTCTTCGTCCGAAACAAGATCTGACTTGTTCAGCAGGACGACATTGGCGAATTCGATCTGTTCGATCAACACGCGCGCAATGTCTCGGTTGTCTTCGCGATCTACCTCGATCCCTCGATCCTTGAGTTCTTCCACACTCTGAAAATCATTCAGGAAATTCGCCGCGTCCACGACGGTGACCATGGTGTCGATGCTTGCAGCGCCGCACAATGCGTCGCCGTTTTCATCAATCGCGGAAAAAGTCTCCGCTACAGGCATCGGTTCCGAATTTCCCGGGGATTCAATCAGCAGATAGTCGAATCCCCCTGCCCCGGAAAGCCTTTTGATTTCTTGCAGCAGGACTTCACCCTGCGTGTCATTGAGAATCACAGCGACCTTCAGCCCCTGCCGATTGTTCAGCACATGCTGAAGTACAGTCGTTTTTCCGGCACCCGTAAATCCGGACAAGATCGTGACAGGGAGTGATTTCATGGTAATCCGACTGCAAAATACTGAAACTGACTTTTTTAGGCGGGCCAAATTCTACCAGGGGCAATTCCAATGCGGCGCAATTTGTCAGCTGATTAGGCAATGAAGTCTCACGACTGCGAAGGCGAAAAAATTATGAGTCGAATCCGTCGGATCGGCCTGATCCGTTCAAGATCGCCTCCAGGATGCAAATACTGAACAGATGCTCTGCTCATCTTGAGGCGTTTCAAGAAACCAGCCTAGACTCCGGGGTTTCCCGTCTCAACACAACAGTGGCCGGCCGGCCTTTCAGGGCTGCCACGTGGGCTACCGGCGTTCGACCAGTCTCCTTATACACAGATTTCAATGGCGTCCCGTCCAATGACAACCATGCGAAATGCAGTCACAGCACTCGTGCTGTTGGTTGTCGCATTGGCGGGCACGGAATTCTGGCTTCAAGGAAAATCGACACTGGCGATGCAAGGTGTAACGAATCAGGCGACCGCCGCCGATCAGGTTCTGCTGGTTCCTTCCGCGGTGTGCCATCATGAGCTTCAGAGGATGATGAAAACTGTTCATCAGGCCAGTTCAGCGAGCGGCAAACATGCGTTTCACGTCAACTCATTCGGTTGTCGCGGTGAGGAACCTGCAATCCCGGCGACTGACGGATCCTATCGCATCCTGGTCCTCGGTGACGATAGTATCTGCGGTACTGCGGTCGATGAAGACGAAACGGTTTCGGCCCATCTGCAGACATTTCTTGCAAAGCAGACACAGGTCAGGCTGGAAGTGATCAACTGCGGTATCCCCGGCTACTGTCCGCTGCTCTCCTGCCTGAAGTTCGAACATGATCTCGTTAAGCTCAAACCTGACCTGGTCGTTCTCCATGTCGACATGACAGATATTGCCGATGACCTTTGCTATCGCAGTCTTCTGATGAGCGAAAACAATCACGCGGTGTGTTCACATCCCGCTTTGCGGTTGAAACCGAGACCAGAAAATGCCATTACTCATTTTGTCAAACAGTCCGCGACGGCCAGTTGGCTTTTTGCCCGTGCCCGCGAACAGGGGCCGGAGATGCTGTCGATTTCTGCTGTTTCGTCAAATGCGAATCTCTTCGACTGGATTACGGATGATTTGCCAGACATTCGTTTGCAGGTGAGTCACGCCCTGGAACCGATAACTCGGCTGAAGAAATCGGTCGAAGCATCCGGAGGTCGTTTACTCGTCACCACCGCACCAGTGCTGTGGCAGATTGCCTCGGCAGACAAAGCGCCGCAATTGAGTCGCCGCTGCGGGATTCGTGGCACGACGCCGTACAATCGCCGGTTTCCTTTTGAAGTCCTGCAAGAGTTCTGCAATCACATTCGAGTTCGCTTTTGCGATACATCACCGACATTTGGAAATGGTGAGGATGGTCAAAAACTGTTCTCAAAGGAATCTCCCGTCCTGTCACGCATCGGAATGGCACTCTACGCCCGCGAAATTGCCCGCTACATCATTACAAATCCTCCGGCTGACTGGTGAGCCGTACGACGGAAATTGCCCTCTTCAATTGGCAGGAACCTGCTGAAAGCGTATATCTCTTTCATTAAATCAATTCCTACGCCGTTCAGCCCACAAGGCCCACAGAATATGAAGAGCGCTTTAGAAGCCGCCGAACAGTATTTCGTTGAAGCTGCTTCGGTACTGGATTTGTCATCCAGTATGAGGACCCTGTTGATGACTCCCGAAAGGGAAATCAAAGTCCAGGTGCCGATCAAGCGTGACAACGGGGATATTGCCATCTTTGTCGGCTATCGCATGCAGCACAACAGCGCGAGAGGCCCTATGAAGGGCGGTTTACGCTATCATCATGAAGTCAGCGCTGACGAAGTCCTGGCGCTGGCTTCACTGATGACATGGAAAACCGCTGTTGTCGATATTCCCTACGGCGGTGCGAAAGGCGGCATCAGCGTTAACATTAAAGAGATGTCGATCGACGAACTTGAACGACTGACACGTCGCTTTGTCGATGAACTGCACGATCTGTTCGGCCCCGATAAAGATATTCCCGCTCCGGACATGGGCACAAATGCGCAGACGATGGCGTGGATCATGAATCAATACCAGAAATTCCACGGCTTCAGCCCGGCCTGCGTCACAGGGAAACCTGTCGAACTGTACGGAGCCGAAGGTCGCGAAGAAGCCACCGGTCGCGGCGTAGGAACACTGACACTTGCCACACTCCGCAAACGCAAACGCCCGATCGAGTCGTCGACGATTGCGATCCAGGGTTTTGGCAATGTTGGATCGTTTACGGCTGCGTATCTCGAAAAAGCCGGCGGCAAAGTTGTCGCCATTTCCGATCTCAGCGGCGGTGCTTTCAATCGCACGGGACTCGACATCACTGCCGCACTTGAGTGGGTCAGAACCAAAGGCAGTCTCGCGGCATTTCCGGGCGGGGAACGTATTTCCAACGAAGAACTGCTGACGCTGGATGTTGATGTGCTCATTCCCGCCGCGCTGGGCGGCGTGCTGACCGAAGCCAACGCAAAGGACGTCCGCGCAAAACTCATTATTGAGGGAGCCAACGGGCCGACAACTCCGGAAGCCGATGCCATCTTTCGCAATCGGGAAATCCTCGTGCTTCCCGATATCCTTGCGAACGCCGGCGGTGTCACTGTGAGTTACTTCGAGTGGGTTCAGAACCAGCAGTATTTCCGCTGGGATTTGCGGCGTGTGCGTGAGGAACTGGAAAATACTCTCACACGTGCCTTCGATCGCGTCTGGGCGACGGCCGAAGAAAAGAAAGTCTCGCTCCGCACAGCCGCCTATCTGCTGGCAATTGGCCGTGTTGGTCGCGCCGAACTCCTTGGCGGCATTTGATGGTTTAACCCGTGGTCAATTGCCACGCTGATCGCAGAATCCTGATGATTGAATCACTCTCGTATGCCCAACAGCTTGCTCAGAACGCGCGCGCAGCAGCATCTGAGCTTGGTCCGATCGCCGCCAGTCGCAAAGACGCCTGGCTGCAGAGTGTTGCCCGCGCGCTCCGTGAGGATACGGACGCAATCGTCGCGGCGAATGCCAGGGATCTGGAGGCTGGCGTGCAGTCCGGTCTGAGCAGCGCGATGCTGGATCGTCTCAAGCTGACGCCCGATCGAATTGAATCGCTCGCCAAAGCGGTAGAACACATTATCTCCCTGCCCGATCCGGTGGGCGAAATCATCGAAGGGCAACGACGTCCGAATGGCCTGTTCGTCAGTCGCGTCCGAGTTCCTCTGGGGGTTGTGTTCTTTATCTACGAATCGAGGCCCAACGTGACGATTGACGCGGCCGCGTTGTGCGTGAAAAGCGGGAATACCGTCATTCTTCGCGGCGGCAGCGAAGCGATTCACAGTAACCGCGCGTTGCAGGCGGTGATCGCACGAACGCTCGTGGCCGAAGGACTGCCGCAACGCGCGGTGCAGCTGGTGGAATCGACTGATCGCGAGATCGTCGGTCACCTGCTGTCGATGGGAAACCTGATCGACGTCACAATTCCACGCGGCGGCAAGTCACTAATTGAACGAGTTGCACGTGAAGCCACGATGCCCGTGATCAAGCACTTCGATGGCATCTGTCATGTTTATGTCGATGCGAGTGCTGACGAACAGATGGCCGTTGATATTACGATCAACAGCAAGTGTCATCGACCGGGCGTCTGCAACGCTGCCGAAACACTCCTGATCCACCGCGATGCCGCACCAACGTTATGGCCCCGCCTTGCAAGGGAATTACAAAGCAGGGGCGTTGAACTGCGATGTTGTCCGGCGAGTCTCGTTTTAATGGGGTCTGACCCTCTAAGAACGGTAAACGCTGATATGCATTCGCGGGTGAGAAAAGGGTCTGACCCCATTAAATCAACCTGCAAAGCGGCGACGGATGAGGACTATGCCACCGAACATCTGGATCTGATTCTGTCGGTGCGAATTGTGGACTCGCTCGAGCAGGCGATCGAGCATATTCGCCGCTACGGGTCGGCTCACACCGATGCCATCGTGACAAACAGCGTCGCGTCGTCGATGAAATTCGAAGCGGAAGTCGATTCTGCGGCCGTCGTGATTAACGCCAGTACGCGTTTCAATGACGGCGGCGAACTTGGAATGGGTGCCGAAATCGGCATCAGCACCGACCGCTTCCATGCCCGAGGCCCCTGCGGCCTCCGCGAACTTACCAGCTACAAATTCATCGTGCGCGGTGAAGGCCAGATCCGGTCGTGAGTCGCACGGCGCGGTCGATTCCACAAAAACAATGATATAAGAATTCCAGGCAAAACGCATGCCGACAGTTTTTCAATTGTCGAAAGCCTTTGACTGCTGCCCATGATCTTTGTTACCATCGTGCTATGCAAATCATACTTACAGGAAAGACAGAAGAAGAGCTTTACCGCCTTGTTCAAACTGGACAGTTTGGCTCGGCGGAAGAAGCCGTGGCGGCGCTGCTGGATGACTACGACACCTTCGGTCTGCGGCACAATGACGATGGCGTGACTGTGGGCACTGGGAAGACAGAGTTTGATGAGCCAGAGTGCTTCGCGGAATGGACGGGGAAATTCGACGAACTACTGGCAACTGTGAAACCACGAAACCCGAATGTGGATGACAGCCGGGAATCGATCTATCCCGTACGATAATGCGAATACTCATCGACACCAATATTTTGCTTCGAATCGCTGATCCGGCTCATACGATTCACCCTGTGGCCGTGAATGCGACAGCTACGTTACGGAAGATGTCACATGAGTTGTTCATTGTGCCTCAGACTCTCATCGGACTTTCGTCGCATTGACCACATCACTGTTGTCGATCCGCACGGCGTGGCAATCGCAAAGGAATGAGGCAAATCGCAAAATCCCTGACGACACGTAACTGGTTGAGCCGATACACCCCCGATTGATCCTCAGTGAATTCAGGTTACTTTTCTCAGCAGGAAAATTGTTTCTGAACCACTGGTATGCTGCTTTACAAGCCGGAGTCGTTGTCGTTATACTCCCCGCTCTTTCCATAGAAAATCTATACAAACGTCCATGTTTCCAGCCGAAACGACATCGTCTGGCGGACGTTGCAGGGATTCAAAAATGCCAAAACAGAAGACTCACAAGGGAATGAAACGCCGGTTTAAGGTTACAGCGTCAGGTAAAGTAACGCATCGTAATGCGAATCGCGGTCACTTTCTCAGCCACAAAGGTGGCAAGCGTACGCGTCAAATGCGAAATGACAATATGATCTGCGGTGCAGAAGCGAAACTGATCGCGGCCGCCATGGCACCGGGATTGTAAATCGACGATGATCGTCGCACACTGATTGCCATGTGAGCGGTCAGGCGGAAAAGTATTTAACTTTGTTCTGAGTAGTTTGGTCTGAAGGTCCGGTCAAATGCGTGTTCGCCTCGGGAAAGCCCGTCACCGTTCAAAAAAGCGTCTGTTCAAGGAAGCACGCGGCAATGTGGGAGGTCGCAGCAAGCTGCTGCGAACTGTCAAGGAAACACTCGTCCGAGCCCGCGCGTTTGCGACTCGCGACCGTCGTACCCGCAAGCGTGAATTTCGTGCTCTGTGGATCACGCGCATCTCGGCCGCTGTTCGTGAACAGGGAATGTCATATTCTGTGTTTATGAATGGTCTGCTGCTGGCCAACGTAGGGCTGAATCGCAAGCAGTTGAGTGAACTGGCGATTTCCAATCCTGAAGTGTTCAGTGAGATTGTAGAAATCTCAAAGAAGGCTCGCAGTGCAGCATCGGCTGCCTGATCGAACGTCAGGGCAATTGAATTTCTGAATCGGGCGAGTTTGCTTCTGGCAGGCTTCGCCCGCTTTCATTGATCCCCACCTCAAAGAAGCTCCACGCATGGACATTCTGAACTCATTCAATGAATTCGAAACGGCTGCCTTGCAGGAAGTTGCCGCCGCCGCCGATACGGACTCACTGGAAAAAGTCCGCGTCGAATTCATGGGTCAGAAGAATGGGCGAGTACGCGATCTGCAAAAGCTCGTAGGAACTGCGACACCGGAACAGAAACCTGCTGTTGGCAAGCGTTTCAACGAAGTCCGCACCATTGTCTCAGCTGCACTGGATGCTCGGGCTGAACAACTCAAGACGCAGACCACAAAAGCTGTGTCAGATTTTGACGTGACGCTGCCGGGCGAGCGACCTCGGATCGGGCATCTGCATCCAATCACACAGGTGATGACTGAGTTCCGTGAATTGATGGGACGTTTTGGATTCACGGTCGTGGACGGCCCCGAGATCGAAGATGAACGTCATAACTTTGAAGCTTTGAATATCCCGGAAGATCATCCCGCCCGCGATCCGCTGGATAACTTCTACGTGGCCTGTGCATCCGTCGCTGCCGGTCGACCAGTCCTGCTGCGAAGTCAGACTTCGACCGTGCAGATCCGGACGATGGAGAATACCCAGCCGCCTGTGCGGATCGTGTCTCTCGGTCGTGTGTATCGCCCGGACACCATCGATGCGACTCATTCCTGCATGTTTCATCAGATGGAAGGTCTGATGGTCGATCGCCACGTGACGATGGCACAGCTTAAGACTGTACTGAGTCTCTTTGCCCGCAGCTTCCTTGGCCCGGAAGTCGAAATACGATTCCGACCATCGTTCTTTCCGTTCACAGAGCCGTCTGTTGAAGTCGATATGAAATGGGGCGACAGCTGGATGGAAATCGGCGGTGCCGGCATGGTCGATCCCAACGTCTTCGCCGCTGTCGGCTACGATCCTGAAAAATTCACCGGCTTTGCCTTCGGCCTTGGCATCGAACGTTTCTGTATGAAACACTATGGCGTTGACGACATTCGCCGTTTCTACGAAAACGACATGCGTTTCCTGTCACAATTCTAAAAGGAATATGCCAGCCGGTCGGTCTCAGATTGGGAGTCCACATACGGTTGGGAATCAATCAACGAGCCCTCACCGGCCACGCCTTCGCCCGAGGTGCCGTGTTCGGTTTGCGAAGTGCCAATACAATCAACCAGGAGACGTCCGTTCAACTGCACGACCGACTCGCTGCCCTTCTGGTGACAATCCACGAATTATCAGCCGCCGCTTGGGATGAAATTGGGTTTGACTGAGTGTTGGTGCCACTCGGTGCAGCTAAAGTAGACATCACTCTCCGAGTGATGAATCCTGCGGTCCTCGAAACGCGCGCTGCGTCACTCGGAGAGTGACGTCTACTTTGTAAAGTCAGTCCAACAAACCACGCTTGCGCAGCGACGACTTAAGTTGATTGAGCGTCGGGTACTTTTTTGCGAGGTTCGCCGCGTGACGGCGAGCGATCTTATCGCCTTCTTCTCCACCAACCGCTTCACGAACATCAGCCAAAATATCCGCAGCGGCTATGTAGTTGTCGGTCCCGCGAGCGTCCGCCATCTTCTCGGCTTTGGCTAGCCATGTTGCTGGCGACGCGACCATCTCTTTCATTCTGGCCTGCCGTTCTTTTTCGGCCTTGGCCGCTTCGCGTTTTGCTTCTGCCTCAGCCTTTCGTTTGTGGATCGCGTTCTCTTCCGATCTCAGAACTTCGCATCTCTTGAGCAGTTGACTGAACGTTCGTTTGTTCTCTGTCGTGGGCCACGAGAGGGGTGACTGTGCATGACGAATTTCAGCAATCGTCTCCGCTTTAATGACTTGGGAATCCTCAACCAAAAAGCGAGTCAAAAGGACTTCGATCGCTCGGCACTCAAGGACCACGCCCAGTCTTCCTTACTTGTCCTGCGAAACGCTCTCTGGTGCATGTTCAACACTTTCGGCAGCAGCTTTCAACAATAATGTGTCGAGACCAAAGAATGTCAGCAGATTTTCACTGCGACTGGGCAGTTCGGCCATACCATGCGGCACCGGAGGTTCAATGGTCTCATCGGGATCGTTGTAGTCAATCCTACGCACACAGCCAGAACAGGTACAACGCCCGCAGATCTCCCGCCATCAACTTTTCGCGAATCTGAATCGCAGCATCGTGGTACTGAGGGAAATCCCAAACGGATTCCAAATCACCGCTTTCGTGAAAAGGACTGAGCGCCAGTATTCCCCCCTTCCCTTTTTCATCTTTGCTCCACTTCAAACGTTCGCCATCCACAAACTCCGACCAGACACGTTTCTCAAATGGCATGCCATCAGGCAATCGCAGCCTTATCTCACGCGGACCAAAGTTTGCATACAGCAGAAACACATCAAACCCCTGCCGCAGCAAACCATCAATATCTCCATTGAATGAGCTGTAGTGATACTCAGCCGTCAACGACCGCCGAGACGCCTCCGCCCGCGACGATTGCCGCTCAGCAAACTCCAATTGCTTGTCATTCAGCGGACGATCAATTGCCTGAAATTCGACGTATTGATATTCGCTCATAAAGACGTCCTTGTTCCGTTGTCGAATTCTTCGCACGATCAGCGTTGACTGCAGAGCAGTCAGGAAGCTATTCCGGCGAGCGGGGGACGTCAGTCGCCTGATAACACAATTGCGGTTCTGCGCGAAATGAAGTGCGCAATCTGGAAATCGAGGATTCCATGGACTGGCGGAATTTTGCCCTGAAGGGGCGATACAAAAGAGAATTTCGGAACCCTTTCAGAGTTCGTGTTCGGACGAAACAACAACGTGGGGCGGCGTTCGTCCTCAATCGCGGATTCTCTTGCCCCAGGCTGATTTATGGGAGCCTTTCAGGCCCAATCACAGCGCCGGGGACGGCCAGGAAAATGCAACACGTTTTCGGTACAGGCGTGAACGCGCACTGCATTTCGCGCAGAATTCATATAACGACTCGCTGCCCCCGGTAACCCGTACAAACAATTCGAAAGCCCCGAAGATGGTGGCATGACGACTTCACTGCACGAGCACCGCCATACAATTCGCCTTCAGGTTTTAAGCTTGCGGTTCCGGCCATTTGAAGCGACTTACAGCTCTCGGTACGGTGACCGTGAGTGAAAGAAGTGGTATGCTTTCCCAAACAAAGATTCATAAAAAATCTGAGCAATACTCAGAACACAACGCAAAGAGTTTCTCCGCGGGAGTTGTGTGTACGATTGGTACAGGACATGCCAGAGCCAAGAACATGTGCTGCAACTGATATACGATTTCTCTTTGCCGAAATCCCGCCGCGGCGATCGAACGATTCGATAGTCGGTGCGGAATCTTCGACGATGAATGCAAGCAGGCCAGTCATTGGCCTGCCTGTCATTTTCCGCAAATGGCGGTCGCGGATGTCCAATGAATGAAATGCTAAATACTTTACGGCAAGCACCCTTTTACTCCACATGCCGCTTGATCGTAAGACGAGCGAAACCACTGAAATGAAAGCGTTGACGAGTTACCGCACTCCGAAGGTCGCTTGTTTAGTGTCCTCGACCGCCACTTTTTCAAGGTCTGATTCGGCGGGCCCCGCCATGACCTCACCCGAGGCAGCGAAACGTGAGCCATGGCAAGGACAATCCCATGTTTCGGCTGCACTGTTCCAGTGCACGACACAGCCCAGATGAGTACAGATTGCGGACACACTCTGCAGTTTCCCGCTCTTGTCCCGTGAACAGGCGACACGTCGGCCGTCGATCGACAGGATTTTTCCTTCGCCCGGTCGGACGACTTCCGGAGAAACTCCCTCCGTCGGGATTAGCCGGTCGCGCAACAGGTAATACGGAAAGTCAAAGTTCTCTTTCAAATAATCCCACGCGCTGCTCATTGTTTTACGTTCGACGGCAAACAGCTCCTTCCAGGGATTGTCTCGGCCCTGCGCCGCGTCACAGGCCATCATCGCAGCCAATGTTCCGAAGGTCATGCCATTTCCGGAGAAACCAGTCGCCGCGAACTGATTGCTGGCCGTTTCACCTATATAAGGCAGTCCGTCATTCGTCTCAACGACCTGCCCCGACCAACGCCGTTCAATTCGGGCCTGAGGAATCAGTTGTTTTAACCGCATCTCAAGCTGCGCATAACGCTCGAGCGGATTTTTATCCTGCCCGGTCTTGTGGTCTTGCCCGCCAAACACCGCATAGTCCGCCGCTGCGCCATGGTCAACGCGAAGATAGTCATAAGGGTCCGATGTGTCCCAATAAAGGGCTTCCGGAAACGCGTCTTTCGGAATTTCTGCGCCGACCACATATGACGAATAAGGAGCCAGCTTAGTCTGCAGGAGCGTCGCGCCAATCATTCCCGCTTCACCGACGAGAGGAACATGGGTCGCGATCACAACATAGCTCGCGTCAATCCGTCGGCCATTCGCCTTCACCCGCCGGGGATGTTCTGAGAATTCAGTCGCTTCGGTGTGCTCAAAGATGAGTCCACCATCGGCGCGGACGACCCTGGCGAGGCCGCTCAGGTAACGAAGCGGATGAAATTTCGCCTGATTCGCGAAACAAATCCCCGGTTTACCGATCGGCGTCACAAGCGACACAAATGACGCGTCGAAGCCCAACTGCTGAGCCAGTTGACGGTCCTCCTGCAGCATTTCTGTTTCATCTTCATCTGACAGAATTGGCGCATGGAGAAATCCTGGAATGCGTTGGAAATCACAATCGATGTGCTCCGAATCAATAATCCTCTCAATGGTATGAATCGCAGCTGCGCCGCCCTGCCAGACGAGTTTCGCCGCATTGCGGCCAAAGCGCTCCGCTAAGTCAGTGAGCCGCTTGTCGGTCACATATGTCAAATGAGCTGTTGTGCGACCTGTATCTCCGCCCCCGATCACATCTCGCTCGATGAGGCAAACGGATTTCCCGGCCTTCAGCAATAAATAAGCAGCAGTGAGACCTGTGATTCCGCCTCCAACAACCAGAACGTCGCACTTCACGTCTTCTTGTAAAGACGCAAAGTGAGGCATTTCTGTATCCTGCCAGTGTGTGCGATGGCTCATCACTATCCCCTGATGGAAACTCTGTAGGTCCTTGCGGATGGCTGATTCGACTTTGGTGCAATTGCCGTCCCGTTGAATCCATTGATGTGGTGGAGTTTCGCAAAAACTGTGCCACCCGGACGCGCAGTGATCGTTACGCGAGGACGCCAGAAAGTGACAATTTGTCAACGTGATCATACAGCTTTGGGTGCATGATTAGGGCAATTTGTAATCCAACCGTCACCTCGCAGGCTCGATAATCCATGGACGAAACCGTGCTCATCAAGACGAACGGGAGCCTGGGCGTGGCAGAGAATTGAAAGAACTCACAGGTCGCTGAACGCGCGGCATGGCCAGCAGGCGACCAGCTTCTGCTTCTAGTCAAGCACGACCGGCAGCGCCAGCAGCTCCGGCGATTGAGGGATGAACCAAGGGAAATTCAAGTCAGAATGCCTGGCAGAATCGCAGCGGTGACATCTTCGGTTCTGCGCAAAATGACGTGCGCAGCGGAATTCCTCGATGGATTTGGACACGGATTGATGTCGGCAAGTGAGACGGGGTTATGTTGTCTCTAAAGCTGCGGAGCAGCGGCAGCAGGTAGCCCCATGCGTCAGCGTGGGGAAATCGATCCGAACACACCGAACAAAGCCCCGGATGGGGCGAATTTCACTTCCGCATAGATTGCAGCGAGCGGAAGGTGCACGTTGATTGTCGGAAGTGCAATCACAGCGTCGAGCCCTGGCAGGACCTCTGGTCGAAATCCTGGCTCGATGCGTCGGTGAACAACGGCTGTCGGAAAGTTCTGTTCAACCAGAATACAAACCTGCAGCGATGGCAACTTCATGTAAGCCTGGCCGTCGACGTACTCATGTTCCGTCGAGCCACAGCTTCACCTGCCAGATAATCGGCCACCGATACGGAACGCAGTTTCTCTGATCCTGTGAGGTTCATATTGAGGTCTCCCAAAGACAAAAACTACCTTTCCGCCACAGGTTTGCGAGGTCGTGCAGCCGGTTGGATTGCGGCAGATGCGGTCGCTGCGGTCGCAGTCGCATCGGGGCGCGGTGGCACGGTGACAGCTCTTTCGCGCAGGGCTTCGGCGGAAATGAGATGGACCAGTTCCTGACCGAGGCGGTCCATTTCCATGACGATCGAATCGATCCGGCCGGCAAGGTACAAATAGGCGGCCATGGCCGGGATTGCGATCAGCAGCCCGACGGCTGTGGTCAGCAATGCCAGAGCGATGCCGTTGGCGAGCGTTTGAGTCTGGCCCATGGCACCAGCGATTGCGATGTCGTTGAACGAGCGAATCATCCCGACGACGGTCCCCAGCAGTCCAATCAGCGGGCTAAGTGTGGAAACGCCGTTGAGAACACGCAGACCTTTTTTCAGCTGCGTGACCTGCCGTTCACCGCCGTCGAGGACCGCCTGTTCGACTTCTACGCTGGGGCGGCCCCATTTGCGGACGCCGTGCATGAAAACATCCGCCATGGGACTCTGATTCTGATGGCAGATCGCAATCGCTTCGTTCTTGTCCATGCGGCCCGCCCGCAGATGCATCAGGAAACGTTCGACAAATGCCTTTGGGATCACCCTCCGCCGCCGCAGGATGACAAGCCGTTCCACGACTGACCAGACACCGATCACCGAGGCCAGAATGAACGCGACGGTAAACGGCCGTCCCATGGCGTCTGCAATTCCCAAAGGATCGGTAGGAATTCCGGAGGGAGCAGCCAGGGCCGCAGTTCCTGCACCATCACCGGGCGCTGCGGCCGGAGTCGCTGTGGACCCCTTCTGCGCCTTGCCGGAATCTTCCTGTGCCATCGACTGGCAAGTGATCAGCAACGCGATGGCAACAATCGCCATAACAAGAATTCGAGTCGTCACAGTAGACCGTTCCCTGGATTTTAGTGTGTTGACGGGGTGAAGTTTCACTACGATCAATTAAACGCCCCGCGAGTGCCGGGTGGCTTTGGCTACTCAAGTTTTTTGAGTTCTTCGTTCGCCTTGTTGACCAGATTTGACGCAGGAAACTCTTTGATCAGTTCCCTGAAATCACGAATCGCAAGTTCAGTCTTCTTCAGCGCCACCTGGCAGGACGCTCCCTGAAACAGCGCCTGAGCCCGAAGTTCATCGTGGCCCTTGTAGTTCAGATAGACCTTGAAGTATTCCTTCGCCGCAGTCTGATGATCCGATGCCATCAGGTACGTCTCTGCCAGCAGAAACTGACAGCGCGCGGACGTTTCTGTGCCTTCTGCCTGAGGATCGGCGGTGACACGCTGAAAGTACTCCCGCGCTTTGACGAAGTCAGGCGGTGCCTGTTGTTTCCACCTGCGGCCCTGAATGTCGTTGAGTTGAAACGCGAACAGTGATTCCGGACTGCGCTGATTCAATTCCGCCTGCAACATATCGATCCGATCGTAGTCCTGTTTCGCCAGTGCGGCTTCGGCCAGCACGACCCAAACGCGATCGACCCAGTCTTCTTTCTTCACTTTTTCGCTGATGATGTCTTCGCGCAGAGCGTTGAGAATCGGAATGGCTTCGTCAGGATTTCCCTGTTGCAGGAAGGCATCACCTGCAAACTGTCGAACCTGCGGTGTGAGCGGACTGGCTGAAAAATCCGCAAGAAATCTTTCTGTAGCCATCGTTTGCTCCCAATTCCTCGCCGTCGCCTGAATTTCGATGACATGAAACAAAGCCCGCTCTTTTTCCATCTCACCATACCGTGCCCCGGCAACAATGGCTTCCATTTCTTTCAGCGCCGGTTCCAACTGTCCTGCCTCCAGCAGGCTTTCCGCGAGGGACAGTCGAGCCTGTCCGGCGAACGGGCTGTCCGGAAACTTTTCGAGGAGGTGGCGATGAATTGCATCCGCCCCTGGAAAATTCCCCGCGGAAAAGTGCATCCACGCCCATTCATCCAGCAGTGAATCCATATCCTTCGCATCCGAAAACAGCGTCGTCAGTTTCTTCCACGCCACATCCGCGTCAGCAAACCGCTTCAGTTTCACCAAAGATCGGGCCGTTTGTTTCCCCGCATCAAACGCATAGACCATCGGAGGCATGGTTTCAGCGCCCGCGGGAACTGCCGTCACCTCTTTCGTCAGTTGGTCAAACACAGTACCGAACGCGGCCGCAATTTTTTCCGGATCGCCCTGCTCTTCGACACAGCGTGCCTGCATGAAAATCGCCTGCGCGGCTTCTTTTGAATTCGGAAACTCCGCTGCCATTGCGGCAAAGGATTTCTCTGCCTCAGGATACTTCTGCGACTTAAACTGACTCCACGCGATCCCTGACAGACCCGCTTCACGCGATTTTGAGTTTTCCGGACCCGAAGCGGCCAGTCTGAACAACGCTTCAGCACTCTCTGAGGAATTCAAAGCCAGTGCCGTTTCAGCAGCCTGCAGCACTGCGGTCCATGTCTGGGGCTGATCAGCGTTTGTCGCGGCAAGCGACGTCAGGGTTTCAATGGCCTCCGGAAATCGATTCAGATGACTGAGTGCGACGGCCCGCGTGCCGATGATGTCGGCTTTCTTCTGTGCATCATTCGCAAGCGGAAGGAATTGATCGGCGAACTTCAGTACGTTTTCGTACTGTTTGAGTTCCAGACTACTGATCGCGGCCAGCGCCAGCGCTCCTCGCATTTCTGCGAGGTCATCGGACTTCAGCACTTCGGTCATCAGCGACGCCTGTTGCACGACCTGATCATGTTGGTCGCTGTCGAATAAGGCCCGCACGAGATAATAGCGACCAACGGCCGCGACGCGATCTGCCGGATCTTTCATCGTTTCGGTCGCCCGCAGCAGTGTGTCGGTCGCTTTACTGAGATCACCGCGTGCCAAAAATAATCGCCCCAGCAGAATCTGTTCGCGAGGTTGCTTTGTGGCGTCCGGAAACTCCGTGTTGAGCCGGCTAAAGAGGCGTTCAGCGCGTTCAGCGTCGTTCAGCTCCAGACGCAATTCCGCGGCGTTGAACAGACATTCCGCTGTGCGACCGGACTTTGGCCAGCGATCTGCAATGTCTTCGAACATCTTTGCAGCCAGTTCACGTTCTGTCCCGTTGCGTTCCAGCTGCGCCTGCTGAAACAGGATGTCCTCGGCCAGCGGCGAATCTCCTGCGGCCTTGAGCGCTTCGGCAAATTCCTGACGCGATTCCTCCACACGACCAAGATCCCGCAAAGACATTGCCGTCATCAGAATCGCCTTCGAGGCGGAAGAAGAATCTCTGGGTACGGCGCGAAAACGCAGCAACGCCGTTTCGAACGTTCCAGATCGATACCACGCCATTCCGGCACCAAGATTCGCGGACGCGACCTGCGCACTCGTCGGATACGTCGTCAGCAATTCGTCATAAGTGGCAGCCGCTGCTTTGTACTGTTCCGCGGTAAACTGAATCGCCCCGATCCGAATCAGCGCACGCGGTGTCATCGTCGGATTCTTTGCAGCGACGATCGTGTTGTACTGCTCCAGGGCCTCCGGAACTTTCTGGAGTCCTTCCAGGGCAATTCCCAGGCTGAATCTTGCATCGAGCGCGACGGAAGCACTCGTCGTTTCTGACAGAACGAGCGGATTCAGAATCGCTTCGGCCGTTGTCCATTGTTCGGACCCCACATATGATTCACCAAGAAAGAGTTTTGCCCATTCTTCACGGCTGTGTGACGGATGTTTTTCCAGATACACGGACAACTGCTCTATTGCGGCAGGATAGTCTCGCAGATAGTAGCTGCATTCCCCAAGGCGGTATCGCGCTTCTGCGGCATTCCTGCCTTCCGGTTCGGCTTGCAGAAACATGACGAACTGGTCACGGGCGGGTGCGTATTTCTCCAGTGAATCAAGTGACAATGCGCAGTACAAACGAGCCAGATTGGCCCGCGGATGTTCGGGGAATTCCTTCAGAAACTGGTTGAACGTATCAACCGCCAGTTCATATCGCTGAGTGCGATACAGCCCAACTCCCAGATTGAAATCGTCACCTGCTTTGTCGGCGAATACGGACGCGGGAGCCAACACACAGGCGAACAGAAATGCCACGAACAGTTTTGAGACTCTTCTGATCGGCAATCGCGGTCGCTGCTCACAATGCAACAAATGGTGTTTCGTCAAAAGTTGTTTCCGCATGGCTATTGGCTGCAATGGGTTTTGAATCAGACTGTCCGGAAATCCTGTCGACCAACAATCGGTACTGTCTGAACGACAGAATCCCTCAGAATCCATTCCGCTCACCATGGTACGCACCGCATTCGCATTTCCGAAGTCCGCAGTCCGTCATTTTGGAGTTCCGCGCGATCCTTTCCAGTAGATCCCTTCCGGCGGAAACGCCCCGTAACATGATTGGACCTTGAAATTTGACTCCCGTCGGGTACGTAAGGTATCCTTTCCCGATGCGATTGCTGGGGAAGACTTGTTTCGGCAATCGACATCCTTCCGCGTTTTCCCGCCCTTCCTCCTCAGGCATCGTCAAATGCTTCGCGTCAATGCAGGCCAGTCGTCGGCTTATTGTGACGGACATTCCCGCCGAAGTTTCGTGCAGATCGGTGTCGCCGGAATGGCCTCACTGGGCTTACCGCAGATTCTGGCAGCAAGAGCACAGGCAGAGGGACAAGGCGCGAAGCAGCACGATACCTCTGTTATTCTCTTGTGGCTGGACGGCGGTCCAGGACATATGGACACGTATGATATGAAGCCGGAAGCTCCGGCGGAATACCGTGGAATATGGAAACCAATTCCAACCAGCGTGCCCGGAATGGAGGTTACAGAATTATTCCCGCTGCAGGCAAAGATCGCCGACAAATTCTCCGTCGTCCGATCACTGCATCACGACAGTGGCGATCATTTTACTGGCGGGCACTGGATGTTGACGGGGCGCGGCGAAGGTGTGAGCGGAGCCAACACGAAAGGCAAGTATCCGTTCTTCGGTTCCATCGCCACCAAAGTCACGGGGGCGCGCCAGCCCGGGATGCCAGCGCATGTGGCCGTTCCCTATGGCATGAGCATCGGCTTGCGGCCCGGCTACTTTGGCGGCAATTATCTTGGCGTGCAGCACAATCCATTTGAAACCGAAGGTGACCCAAACGCGGAGAACTATCAGGTCCAGAACGTCGGACTTTCGCAGGGTCTGACGCTGAACCGTCTGAGTGATCGCCGCGCCCTGTTGACGTCCATCGACAGTTTGCGACGTGAAGCGGATGCCAGCGGGATGTTTGCAGCGATGGACAAATTCGATCGCACTGCGTTCGATATGGTGACTGGTGCCAGAACACGTGAAGCGTTTGATTTATCGAAGGAGGATGCCAGGACTCGCGAACTCTACGGACGGCATTCGTGGGGCCAGAGCACGTTGTTGGCGCGTCGACTCGTCGAAGCGGGAACGACCTTTGTGTCCTGTCACTTCGGTGGCTGGGACCATCACTGGGATTTGAAGACTGGTTATGAAAACTACCTGCCGAAAATCGATCAACTGGTTTATGCTTTGCTCACCGATCTGTCAGACCGCGGCATTCTGGATCGGGTACTTGTGGTGCTGTGCGGAGAATTCGGCCGTACGCCAAGAATGAACGACGGCGGCAACGGAGGTCCACCGCTCAGCAAAGGTACGCCTGGCCGTGATCATTGGGGCAACGCCATGTCGTGCTTTATGGCAGGCGGCGGCATCCAGGGTGGTCGTCTGATCGGCTCTACCGACCGCCTCGGCGAAGCTCCCAAAGAGCATCCCCTTCGACCGGGCGACATTCACCACACGATCTTCAACGTTCTCGGCGTCGATCCCGCGCAGCATTTCCTCGATCATTCCGGCCGCCCGGTCGTTGCGGTGGATCACGGGGCTGTGATTGGTGAGTTGTTTTAGTCGGTCCGCGCCGCACTTCACGACTCAACCACCATGATTGCCGCCGCACGGTGTCTGCACTACGATTCCCAAAATGGCATCGATTGAAGTCAGGGAATTGTGTCGGACGTATCAGGTCTTCCGAAAGCGCGAAGGTGTTTGGGCTTCCGTGCGCGGGTTGTTTCATCGGGAATACGACGTCGTCAGTGCGGTGCGCAACGTCAGCTTTACAATTGACGAAGGCGAAATGGTCGCGTTCCTCGGCCCGAACGGTGCGGGTAAGACAACGACGCTGAAATTGCTTTCGGGACTGGTCGTGCCAACCTCCGGCACGGCGCACGTGCTGGGCCATGTCCCGTGGAAACGTGAAGACGCCTATCGTCGGCGATTTTCGCTGGTGACCGGACAGAAAGAACAGCTCTGGTGGGACTTGCCTGCTCAGGAATCGTTCCGCCTTCACAAGGAGATTTACCGGATTTCCGCCGCCGACTATCGTCGCCGACTGGATGAGCTGACAGATCTGCTGGAAGTGGGTCGTCTGATGTCACAGCCCGTGCGCGAATTATCGCTGGGGGAGCGGATGCGGATGGAACTCATCGCCGCACTGCTCCACCGACCGGACGTGTTATTCCTGGACGAACCGACAATCGGACTGGATGTCGTTAGTCAGCGGCGTGTTCAGGAATTCCTGCGCCACTATCAGCGCGAACAACGCATCACGGTGATCCTGACCAGCCACTACATGAAAGACGTCGAAGCACTTTGCGACCGCGCGATCGTGATCAACAAGGGAATCGTAATTCATGACGGCCCACTGGCGGCGATCATCGATCGTTTCAGTCGGCACAAGATCATTGAACTGCAGTTTTCGGACAACATTGTGCCGCAGGGGCTCGAACGCTACGGTCACATCCTGGAATCGCGACCCCCCAAAGTCAGGATTCAGGTCGAAAAGCAGCGAGTGTCGGAATGCCTGTCGAGTATTCTCAGTCAGCATTCCATCGACGACATCAGCGTTGCTGAACGACCGCTGTAATATGTGATCGCCTAACTTTTTTCATCCGATGATGCCGCGTGGGC
>JBBJME010000347.1:0-6647 GCA_037719765.1 Planctomycetaceae bacterium | reverse complement strand
CCGCCCTTGATCTTGCGGATGACCTGGCCTTTGACAACATCGCCCTCGTTGTGAGTGCTGATGATTTTTTCCCACTCGCGAACACGATCCGCCTTGCGCTTGGACAGCACAATCAGACCGATGGAGTCTTCAAACTCTTCGAGCAGAACTTCGATTCTCTGGCCGATCTCCGGAGGAGGCTCATTTTCGTCCCATTCATCGCGCTGGACGACGCCTTCACTCTTGAAGCCGATGTCGACGACAACTTCCTCGTTATCGACACGAACAATTGTCCCGTGCAGGATATCATTCAGAGCATACGTCTGTGCTTCTGATTCATAAAAGACGCTTTCGTCATCTGCAAAATCCGGGAACGACGCGGACATCACCGCATCCAGTTCGCTGTCCTCGACACCATACTCCCGCAAAAGATTACGATCGACCATATTAAATACTTCCATACACCACGGGACGTCCGACAGGTGAAACCCGGCCGAAAATTCCGACTTAGAGGCACGCGAGAGACCGTCGCAGCACATGCGCGACTCTAGGAGCCTTCTCGACGAAGAACCAAGCAACTTACTTGATCCTGCCTCAGAAGTCCAGTCCAGCCACTGGCGGTCGCCAGAGTCCGGAATCCTCATAAGCTGTTTGGGAGTCGTGCTTTAAGGGGCTCCTGCACAAATGCCTTGAGCGTCGGCTCAAACATCAACTTCCATCAGCGCTCTTCGTCCGCGATGATCAGTCATCGCACTCGAAAACTTGCGTGATCCACGCTCATGGGTGCAGACAGAAGGCAGGAAAACCTGAGGTAGAAAAATGAGCGACTGACCTCGAATCGGAGAGTCAAGTTACGGCGGTGTGACGTCCAGCATTTCTGGCGATGTACGCTACCGGGGCTTCATCAGGTCGTTCGACATTTTCAGCAGTGCATCGACGATCTTCATTGACGCATCCTGCTGCACATAATTTGTTCCGATCCAGGTTTCGTAGCCGCCGCGTGCATGTTGTTCCGGAGTCGGCAGGTAACCGTACCAGCCGTTGGCGAGTTCCACGGTGAATGTCTGTGAAAAGGGAGTGCGGTTTTTCAGTTGCAGTCCGATCTCGACAAATGTCTCGAACGGAATTGCGGAAATGCTCAGGCTGCCGATCTTCAGAACCTGCAGTCGAGCGTCGATCGTTTCCGGGCCGTCCTTGAGTTTCGTCAGTCGCTCCAGATAGATGCGTTCTTTGCTGCGAGGTTCTGCGGGCTGAGTGGCGGTGACCTCAGCAAGGTACTGCAGTGTTTCTGGTGTGGGCTTGCGGAGCGTCAGTGGCATGTCCACGGCGACAGCGTCAAGGGCAACCCAGTTTTGGAATTCGACGTTTTGATGGGCTTCGTACACGCGATCGGCAATCTTGTTCGCAACTTCCTTCATCTTTTCGTAGGACGCCCGCCGAACGCCCGGCTCACGGAAA
The DNA here is from genome assembly GCA_037719765.1 of Planctomycetaceae bacterium. GTDB lineage: Bacteria > Planctomycetota > Planctomycetia > Planctomycetales > Planctomycetaceae > SXXK01. The sequence goes on along the minus strand of JBBJME010000347.1, from coordinate 5,210 downwards.
TTGATGTTGTTAATGTCGCCGCTGGTACCGTTGGTCAGCATGCCGACAAACGGGAGATCGTCGTCTCTTGAAAACCGCTGTTCGATGTTGCGGCAAAAGTATCCAAAATAGTCGGCCGAGACATCGCCGTTGGGGACTCCGCCGACGTCGTGCAGCGAATAATTCGCCAGCAATGCAATTGGACGGCCCTCAGTACTCTTCACGGAAACAAAACCGATTTCCGGATCGACAGGTCCGGCCGGTCGGACGAGAGATCCGCTGCCGGCAGGTGGATTCATTCTCACCTGATCTGTTCCGCCAAAGGGATTCTTCAGCAATGCCTCGTCGGTGACTTCCCAGCGTCGGTTGAAGACCTCAGACGGTTCTTCCGCCCGGCCCCATCCGATCACGGCAGGCTCGAGGTGATTGGCGGCACGCTGAACACCATCGGCGATGCGTGTCGCGAGAAATGTCTGGTACTCCGTTACGTCGTCTTTCCACATCACTCCCTTTGGCCCGCGCGTGGTGGTGCCGGAATGAGTATGAGTGGCGGCAATCACAACATGCGAATCCGGGATTCCGAGGGTGTCGTTGATACGAACCTTCGCGGCATCTATCACTTCACGAGGGATTCCCAGGAGGTCACAGATCACAATGGCGACTTTGTTCTTCCCGTCGTCAAGCACCAGGCAGCGCGCGTGGAGTTCGTCATGAATGTTCTTCGCAGGAAACGGCTCCCAGCCGCCAATGATGTTTTCGCCCAACGGCGGAGTGATGTTGCTGGTCGATGCTCCGGCGCGAAAGATTTTTGCTGTTGCTGCTTCCTCCTGAGCGATTGTGGGCAGGCTGACAATCAGCAGAGCGGCGAAACAGAGAGATCTCAGACCCGAAGTTCGATTCATCGCAGGCATAGACAGAATTCCTTCCGGAGACGACGACTACAGCCGGTGATGCATTCTGGAAAAGTTCTGGCACAAATCAAGTCGAAGCGTCAGAGAGGAAGTCCTGCGACTCCTCGCTGACGCTTTCTGAAGTTGCGCATTGTGTCAGGGCTGGAAGCCCGGCAAATCGTCAGCCGATGGCGTGAGCCACCGGAATACGGAAAACACGCGATTCAGGCCTGAAGGGCCATCACAGCCGCCCTTGTGCCGACCCTCCGGGTCTTTCGACTCAACCATTCAGAAGCATTGCGTCTGTCACGTCAACTTTCCCTTGACGGCGGTGCCGCATTGATAGGCTTTGGCTGTTCGGACGGGGGTTTCTGAATGGATTGAGAGGGCTGCGGACGTCGGTCAGCTGGAAGCCCTTCGATTCGGACAGTTTGTCGCGTGGAACAGGACTTGCGAATAGCGTCGATGATCTTCACATCAATCAACCCTTCCTTCCCCGATGGCTCCGGTTCGGTTTCCTCGAGAACGCATTTTGCAAAGTAATCAATTTCGGCGGCGACTTGATCGCGATGTTTGAACGTTTTGGTTCTCTCCTTCTTACCAACGTTGATGTTCATCGTTATGTCTCCTTGCCAGGTGAATGCTGGCTCCAGTTTAAGTATGCCCTCCGTGCCGATCACTCGGTATTCAGATGCTTTGGCCGCGCCAAACCGCAGACAAATGTTGCCAGGCGATCCCCGGGAAATCGCAGGGTTGCACTGACCGCTTCTGGTATTTCCTTGAATCGTGAGTCGGATCCATGAATTGCGAAAGCTGTCACTTCCTCGGGCTCGGCCTGAAAAATGTAACGCGCCGCGTTAAGGCAATAGATACCAATGTCCTCAAGCGGGCCTCCCCCCAATGAAAGATCAGCGCGAATGTTGTCAGGGTCGACTTGCGTTGTGTGAAGGGACATAAACAAACGCGCTGAGCCAATTTCGCCGGACTGAACTGACTTGATCGCCTGAAGGTTACCGGCCTCAAAATGCAGGCGGTAGGCAGTCATCAATCGCACGTTCGCTGCTTCGCAGGCAGCGATCATCTGTTCTGCATCCTCAACCGAATACGCAAGCGGCTTTTCGCAAAGCACATGAACTTTGGCCCGAGCAGCACGCACGGTAAAATCTCTGTGCTGCGAATTGGGCAACGCGATGTAGACAGCATCGACTTCGCCCGAGGCGCATAACGAATCATACTGGTCATAATGGATCGCGGGAACTTTGTACTTTCGACCTAGCTTGGCGGCTTTCTCATCATCTCCAGTAACGATCGCGGCCAATTCAACGAATCGAGATGAATTCGCAAAGGCCGGAAGAATCGCGGTCTGGGCGAAGTGCCCCAGCCCTACAACTGCGAATCGCACCCCTTTTTTTCTTCTAGCTGGCGTCATTGCACTACTCCCTTTGATTCTCATGCACGGGTTAAGACTGAACGGTCTGGACAACGATGGACATTTTGACCGGTTGCTCCCGAGACTGGAACGGACGAATCCGATGTTTCAAGAGGTACTGGGACCCGGCACGCTCGCGTCATCATCCGGATCAGCGCGGTTTCAGTGCCTGGGGCGAGCCGCAGGAGCCCGATGCCTGCGCGGATTCCGCGATCTCCGACCCGCTATCAACCCAGGTGATCGCAGAACAGTCAGATCCTCGTCACTGAGACTTACGGCTTGCATGCTTCTGTTGCTGCCGAACTTCTTCGCGGTTTTTCGTCTTGGGTCGATCTTCTGCAGCTCCCCCGGTGGTCTTGTTGCGAGCTGGCTGCTCGGCCGCACGATTGGTGTTCTTTGTCATGGCTGATACTTCCGAAAGTATGTAAGGAATCCAGAGAGAATGTCTATCCCCGACCATTGCAAGTACTGTGCCCAACGAAAAGACCGCGTACGCGGCAACAACTGACCGGAATTCCCCACTACGGACACGGTGCGCTCCGAACGAATGCTCGGAGTTGCGATATCTGCTTGGAAATCCGGGAAGCTGAAGCACGTGATAGTGCGCACCGCTGATCCCAGAGGCACGAGGCAGGAGGCGCGAGGCTGAAGGCTTTTTTTTTTAATCTCCAGCCTCATACCTCTTGCCTCATTTGGCAATGTCCGACGTGTTAGCATGAAAAGACTCAGCAGTGGCTGCATAGGAGGCTGTAGGCTGGTGACGTTAGGCTGGTGACGTTACTCCGCGCTCTCCGTCCGCACTCGCGAAGTCAAAGCCTAGTATCTTCCAGAATCTTGTGTTTGTAGCTCAGTTGCAGTTCTGCCTGCGGCAGTTACAAAGGAGAAGTTCTCACAGGATGGCCGTCCTGTGAGAACAGCGGCTTGCAGATCGTCAAAGCCTTGGTTTTCGAAACCGTTTATAAGCTTGATCGCAAGCCGTTTCATTTCAAACCCGAACCGTCGCTTGAGCCACATTCACTGTGAGCTCGAATTTTACCAGGAAGGGACAAAATGAATATTGTATCTTACTCGTTCTCAAGGTTTGTGGGTATCGACGTCTCGAAAGGGACACTCGACATCGCCAGCGCCGATGGCCAATCGGCAACCATTGGCAACACAAGAAAAGCAATCAACACATGGATCAATTCGCTTCTGGAAACAGCGAGTACGATCGTCGTGATGGAAGCCACCGGCGGCTATGAGTCGCTGCTGGTCAAGCTCCTGCACCAGCGGAAAATCGCGCTGGCCGTGGTGAATCCACGCCAGGTTCGCGACTTCGCTAAAGGCATCGGCAAGAACGCCAGGACCGATGCGATCGATGCGCAAGTCATCGCGCGATTTGGCGAAGTGGTGAGACCAGCGCCGCAGGTTGCTCAATCCGATGACGAAATCAAACTTGCCGCTCTGGTTCAGCGGCGGCGGCAGCTTTTGGACCTCATGAATCAGGAGAAAAACCGCATCCAGCAGACGGTCGATCGCGATATCCGCAAATCGATCGAGACTGTTGTCGGAAGCCTGAAGAAACAGCTGAAAGCGATAGAAGGACAGATCGAAACAGCGGTTCAGGCCGACGAGCCCAATGCACGCAAAGTCGAAATCCTGAATTCCGTGAAGGGTGTTGGGCCTGTCACTGTCAGCACCCTTGTGGCTGAGCTTCCTGAACTCGGACAACTCAATCGTCAAGAGATTGCGAAACTCGTTGGCGTCGCGCCAATGAACAACGATTCAGGAAAATCCGTGGGCAAAAGAAAAACGAGCGGCGGTCGTTCGACAGTGCGTACTGTGCTGTACATGGCCACACTCACAGCCACGCGCTGGAACAGCACCATCAAGACCTTCTACCAACGTCTGCTGGCAAAAGGAAAACCCAAAAAAGTGGCCCTGACCGCAGCCATGAGAAAGCTCTTGACGATCCTCAATGCGCTGGTCAAGTCGAATCAACTGTGGAGAGTACCAACACTGTGTCCCGTAAAATGAGCGTTCGGAGATTATCCTCCGAACGCTCTGGTTCGTCCATCGACGCACCGTCGAGCTGACTATCCCTCAGCAAGTTGTGTCCCCACAGAGCTTGCCTCCGTTTCGCCAGCCAAGGATCATCCTAATCAGAGCCTCATCGCAAATCCATCGAACACCCGAGTCATGCCTCAAAAAATCCAACAGCTCCGGGACGCGAATCTCTGCGCGCGACTCGCGGCAATGAACAAAAAACAGAAAGGAATTCAAAATTTGTTTTGAATCAGTTCTTGACCATTCTTAAGACCGTCGCTTATAAGTTACCCGCGGTTTTGCGTCGGGGCACCTAGTTTTTCCATTGCGTAAATCACTGCGTCAACGACCGAATGGAAGTAAAGGTCACAGTAGTCGAAGGTGAGTTCATCGGTCAGTTGCGTTAGGTCGGTGCCGCCGAAACCCGAAAGCGGGCCCCACGCGTATTCGATCGTGCTCTGTTCGTGTGAGACTCGTAATCGCCATGAACCGAAGTCGTCGTTCACTGGCGTTGGCGAGAATGTCGCGTCGGGAAAATCGTTTTGGATACAGTCTTGCAAATCTCGAAAGGCAACAACCGGAATCGTCGATTTCCTATCAGGATCGTAATTCCAAGCGGTTTGGATGCGAACGATTTCGGGGTCGCCGTAATCTGGTCGATCCTCGTTATTGACCGGCGTACAGGTGACGTTGAAGGTTCTTGTGCGAGCAGTCACGTACCCGCGATCCAGAGTCGAATCGTCGAGTACGAGAATGTCACGTTGGACGTCGGGAGCAACGATTTGCGTCTCGATCCGATTTGCAGCAAAACTGTGCATTGAGTCAGTCGGGTAACGCCCCCCATCAGCGGATGGCGGGGGAAGAGTATGCATGTCAACCCGCGAACC